>CAZYCB010000159.1:0-2641 GCA_964645735.1 uncultured bacterium
CATCGTCGAGATCAAACTCGTCCACCCGGCGGACGGCCGCGATACGACGCTGGCCGCGGGCCTCGAACAGATCGTCCGCTACGCGGGCACAACCCACGCCGCCACCCGCCACCTGGTCATCTTCGACCGCCGCCCCGAGGCCCGCGCCAAGCCCTGGGACCAGCGCCTCGGCGCCGAGACGCGCACCGGGCCGGATGGCCAACCCGTGCGCGTGCTGTGGTGCTGACGAGCATACATCACCGCGGACATTTCGCCTGTCACCAATGGTACGTCGATTGTCGATTTGCCAGACAGGTGCGGCCCATTCCCTACCTATTTCCCTGTGGTACCTATTCCCTGTCATCCCGAGCCCGCCCGCAACGCTGGCGCGTAGCGCCTGAGGGCAGGCGCAGCGAGGGATCTCGCCTGTTCGGCGAGAGAGAAGAAGGGGAGATTTGCGTGTACGAGCGCAGGAAGCAATGCGGAGGGCGGGCCGGGCGCGAGCTTGGCCCGCCCTTCCTTTTGCGTGGTTGAGTAGCCCCGGCTTCTCCGAAGCCGAGGGCTGTGCAAGGAGAGCGGCAGGGCTGTGCATGCCTGGCCTTTCGACCGTCCATGCGCCATGTGTGCGCGTTCCTTGCCCGGCGCTGGGGCTCCGTCTTCGCTTCGCTACGCCGCGACGCGTGGGACAGCCCCGCGCTACTGCGCTCACCGGAGATCGAGAGATCCGCGTGTACGAGTAAGGGGCCTGCGATCGCGCGTTCCCCGCCGTACTCGTACACCTACTCGTACACGCACATCTCCCCTTCTTCTCTCCAGCCCGAACAGGCGAGATCCCTTCGTCGATCTGGCTCTCCTTCAGCTTTCCTTCCCGACAAAGCGACAAAGGGGAGAATCGAGGACGAGTAAGCGTGTCGGTTAAGAGTGCGACGAAGTGTGCGTTTAAGTGTGCGCTTCGCGCTCTCCTTACACTTCCTCGGACACTTAAACGCACCCTTAACCGACACACCTACCCCGCCTGCAGCGCTATGCGC
This sequence comes from uncultured bacterium, assembly GCA_964645735.1. Lineage (GTDB taxonomy): Bacteria > Krumholzibacteriota > Krumholzibacteriia > WVZY01 > WVZY01 > CAZYCB01. The sequence continues at coordinate 1,011 of CAZYCB010000159.1, forward strand.
AGCCTCGCCCGCAGGCGCTACGCGCCAGCGTTGCGGGCGGGCATTGCGGGCAGGTCGGTTACCCTTAACCGAAACTGCTTACGCGATCCGGCCAATCTCAAGCCATCCATCAACACACAATCCCCCGCTAATCCCGGAAGCGCCTCGTTTGTGTTGAAATGGGTTGCGCATGGGCGCCCTTGGCGACATCATACGGGACATGCACAGGCGGATTCCATATGCGGTGGCGAATTACGAGAAGATCGTCGGGGGCGAATACCATTTCGTTGACAAGACCCGTTTCATCCGCGAACTGGAGCACTACGAAGTTCCGGTGATGCTGCGGCCGCGGCGCTTCGGCAAGAGCCTCTGGTGCTCGATCCTGGAGTGCTACTACGACGTCAACCGCAAGCACCGCTTCGACGAACTGTTCGCCGGCACCGATATCGGCCGCGCGCCGACCGCCGCGCGCAATTCGCAACTGGTCATGCGCTTCGATTTCTCGAAGGTCGAGGTTTTGCCTTCTTATTCGGGGCTGCGGGACAAGTTCAATGCGGAATGCCGCAACTCCTTTTCCAGGTTCCTCACCGCCTATGCGCCGCTGCTGGGTCTGGATGGCGGCGCGTTGCCGGAGGATGCGGCGGAGGCTTTGTCCCGCGTGCTGGCCATCGTTCAAAACCGCGCGCTGCCGCCGGTCCACATCATCGTGGACGAGTACGACAATTTCACCAACCAGTTGCTGACCACGCGGCGCGACGATCTCTACCGCGACGTGACCACCGGCGACTCGTTCCTGCGGACGTTCTTCAAGGTCGTCAAGGCGGGCATCGGCGAGGGCACGGTCGCGCGGGTGTTCATCACCGGCGTGCTGCCGATCACGATTGACGACCTGACCAGCGGCTTCAACATCGCCCAGATCGTCACCCTGGAGGAGCACACCCTGAACATGATGGGGTTCACCCAGGCCGAGGTGGATACCTACGTCGGCGCAATCTTCGCCGAGCGCGCCTGGCCGGACGACCTGCGGCAACGGGTGCTCGAGGACTTGCGCGTCCACTACAACGGCTACCGGCTCCTGCCGGACGCGCAAGAGACGCTCTACAACTCGACCATCTGCAACTTCTATCTGAGCAAACTGACGATCGGCAACGGCAAGATCCCGCGCGAAATGATTGACGACAACCTGCGGGTGGACGTCAACTGGCTGCGGCGGCTCACCGGCGGCACGGGGCCGGCGCGCGAGCTGGTCGAGCGGCTGATGTTCGACGGCGCGCTGCCCGCCGATCTGGACATGCTTTCCTCGAAGTTCAATATGGAGCGCTTCTTCCAGCGCGAGTTCTTTCCGCTCAGCCTCTACTACCTCGGCATGGTGACCTTCCAGGACCGCTTCAACCTGGGTTTCCCCAACCTCAGCGTCAAGAAGATCTTCGCCGAGTACTTCAACGAACTGGAAAACATCTCGGTCTCCGAGGGCTACACCGACATGTTCCGACGGTTCCTGGCCGACAACGACTGGGCCGCGCTGTTTGCGGGCTACTGGGAGCGCTACGTGGGCCAGATTCCGGCCCAGGCCTTCGATCAGGTCAACGAGAATTTCTTCCGCACCACCTTCTACGAACTCTGCACGCGCTACCTGTCGCCCGACTTCCACT
>CAZYCB010000160.1:0-9601 GCA_964645735.1 uncultured bacterium
AGACGGATGAACCTCGTGATCCCCCGCGCCGCGATTTTGCCCGCGGTTGTTGGAAGAGGACGGCGGGGATGAACGACCGAATGGCTGCCGGTGCGGCAAGGACGCGGTCGCGGTCTTTTCCCGAGATCTCGTGCGCAAGGAGGATTCTCATGAGACTTCGCACATGGCGAACGTGCGCTCTCGTTCTTGTGGCTCTGGTGACCTGTGTGTTTCTCCCCGGCTGCTCCGACCCGAACGAGCCGGAGCAGAAGCCGGAGGACATCGTCAATCCCGACAACCCCAGCAGCAACGCGCAAATCCTCTCGCACACGGCGATCGGGGAAACGGGCAAATGGACCGTCCTGTCGGAGATGACCGATAGCCACACAGGCGGGTATTATTTCCGGGGTGGATACAATAGTCAGTACGTCTGTGGACGTTTGAACGCGTCGGGGAACGTGACGTGGCATTGTCGGACACACTATTGGCCGAGAGACCTTTGTGTCACGGCGCAGACCGCGGTCGTTCCGAACGCTCTCGTTGTGATCGGTTCGCACGACAACGACAGCGACGGCACGACGGATACCGGATACCTGTCACTCGTTTCCGCGTCGGGCAGCCTTCTGGATGAGATCGTGTATTCTTCGGATGCGTCGGACATATGGCTGACGTCCATTGTCGCAGCGTCGGATTCAATGTTCGTGGGAGTGGGAGGTATCAAGACGACCGTGGCGACATATCCGTACTTCGTGCTCGCCAAACTGGCGTCGTCCGGGCAGCTCGAAAAAGTGAGCGACGTATCGGTCACTGCGTTGCCCGGTTCGTACTTCGGCTATGCCGCTCGAGATCCGGGTGCGTCGTCGGCGGGCGAGGTCGTGCTGTACGTCAACTCGGGACCCGATGTGGCGGCGGTTCACAAGCTCAGTTTGTCCCTGCCGACTCTCGACCCGTGGACGGTCGTCTGGAGCCGCGAGATCACGATTCCTTCGTACACGGGACCGTGGGTGAATGGCTTGTGTAGTTTCGACGGCAATCTCTATGTGGTCGGCGGAGTCAATGACCCGGACAAAATGCCGCCGCCGTCCAATGACGACCATTGGAAATCGGCGACGGCTGCGTCGTTCACGTCTGCCGGCGTGTTGCGCTGGACCAAGGTGGTCAGTGTGACGCAACATTCCGAGGTGTTCTACGGCGTGACGGCGTCGGCGGCTGGGGTGTTCGCACTTGGGGAATGTGCGTCGTTTTTCCAGCAAGACCAGAGATTTGGATACGGGTGGATCTGCAATCTCTCCGCGTCCACTGGCGGGGTCGTGTCCAGCTCGACCTTTGGCGATATCCAATACCGGTCGGGTTTCAACACGGCTATTGTTGACGGTGCGGTGATCCACTGCGGGGGGTGGACTCAAGAAGAGGTCGCCGATGTGTATCGCGGCTGGTTCTGCGATGTAAACTTCAGCGGTTTGGCGGAGAGTCCCACCATAGTCCCGGCTCGCATCGGCGCAGACGACCAGGTGATCCGCGAGGATCGTCCGGGCGGGACCAGGGGTGGGAGATGATCTCGCACGGACGCGGAATCCTCGTCGTCGGGGAGACTCCGTTTCACGTTTGCGGAGTGCTCGGTTTGAGACCAGGCGGATACGCGTCTCTCTCGTAACACAGAATCTCCGACACCTCGTGCAGAATCATTGTTGAGTCGGTCACGGTGGATCGCTGAACTCGGTACAGCACATCAAGTTTCTTCACAGTCCGTGTTCTCCGGATGATCAGGGTTCGTGCCACGGTAGCGGTAGAGCATCGAGCCGTCGGGACTCATTCGATCATCGTACGGGCCGTAGGCGGTCGTGGCGATAGAGAGGGGTTCACGCCCTTCGAGGCGGTCACGATTGGTGACTTCCTATCATGCCTGTTCGCGCCGTGTCACATAGCAGGGGCCTAATCTTGCCTTTTTCGGCCTGCGAAGGCTCCGATGCCCCACCCGACTGCTCCCAGTCTACAAGTCTTGATTCCAACCCCGTTCGCTGTTATTATACTTCGTTACCGGTTTTCAATTATGACGACATCTCGGGACCCGTCCGGCGATGACGGCTGGATGGGTTGCCGTTTCATAGGGTCGAACTGGAGGATCCATGGGCGCTCATTATCTACACAAGGTGTTTTCCCCGAAATCCGTGGCGATCGTCGGAGCCACGACACGCACGGATTCCGTGGGGTACCGCGTCTTCATGAACATGATCGAGGCGGGGTACAAGGGGGAGCTCTACCCCGTCAATCCGAAGTACCAAGAGATCGGGGGCAAGCCCTGTTTCCCGTCTATTGAGGCCATCGGAAAACCCGTGGACGTGGCCGTCATCATCATACCGGCCAAGGCGGTTCCGGAGATGATCCGCGAGTGCGGGGAGAACGGGATACGCGGGGCCGTTGTGATATCCGCGGGATTCCGCGAGACGGGACCCAAGGGCGTACGGCTCGAGGAGGACATGGTCGATATCGCCAGGCGGTACGGAATCCGCATCATCGGTCCGAACTGTCTGGGGATCATGCGGCCGTCGACAGGTCTTAACGCGACCTTCAGCCACAACGCGGCGCTCCCCGGTGACCTCGCGCTCGTGTCCCAGTCGGGGGCGCTTTGCACGTCGATCCTCGACTGGGCGCTGTCGAATCACGTGGGGTTCTCGGTCATGATTTCGATGGGCGGGTCGGCCGATGTCGATTTCGGAGAGGTCCTGGATTATCTCGCCGTCGATCCCGAGACGAAGAGCATTCTGCTCTATATCGAAGGGATCCGCGCTTCGCGGCGATTCATGAGCGGGCTTCGCGTGGCGGCGCGCATGAAGCCGGTCATCGTCGTCAAGGCCGGCCGCCACGCGGAAGGCTCTCGCGCGGCCGTCTCGCACACGGGGTCTCTCGTGGGAGCGGACGACGTGTTCGACGCGGCGCTCCAGAGGGCCGGCGTGGTTCGCGTGCTCACCGTGGCGGAGCTATTCGACGCCGCGCACATTCTCAGCGCCGGCATACACGTCAAAGGCAATCGCCTCGCCGTGGTAACGAACGCGGGCGGTCCCGGTGTGATGGCGGCCGACAGCGCCGTCGAAGCGGGGGTGTCGATCCCCGATCTCGACGAGAAGACGATCAAGAAACTCGACAAGATTCTCCCGGCCGCGTGGTCGCGGGGCAACCCGGTTGACATCCTCGGGGACTCGCCGCCCGAGCGCTACAAAGATGCGATCCTCGCCTGTCAGGAAGGCGATCAATGCGACGGAGTGCTCGCGATGTTCACGCCGCAGGCGATGAGTAGACCCACCGAGGCAGCCAAGCACGTGATCGCCGCCGTCAAGAAGAGCAAGAAGCCCACGATCGCGTGCTGGATGGGCGAGGAGCAGGTTCGCAGCGCCCGAAAACTCTTTGCCGATCACCGCGTCCCGTACTTTCTGACTCCCGAAGCGTCGGTGAAGGCGTTCGCCTATCTCGCCAACTACTCTCGAAACCAGCAGCTCCTCAGACAGGTCCCTTCACCCTTGTGGGACCGAAGCGAACCGGACGTCGAAGGCGCCCGCCTCGTGATCGAGGGCGCGCTGGCCGAGGGAAGAAGAGTGCTGTCGACATCCGAGTCGAAGGCGCTCCTCTGCGCGTTTCGCATACCGACGATGCCCAGCGTGGACGTGCGGTCCGCGAACGAAGCGCTCGTGGCGGCCCAATCTCTGGGATACCCCGTCGCGATGAAGATCAACTCGCCGAGCATCACACACAAGTCCGATGTGGGCGGAGTGAGGCTCAACATCGACAACGCCCAGGCCGTGCGGACGGCGTACCACGAGATGCTCGCATCCGTGGCCGGCGCGAGTCCAGACGCCGAGATCCGCGGCGTCACGGTCGAAAAGATGCTGCGCAAGAAGTACGGCCGCGAGCTCATGGTCGGAGTGCTTCGCGACGAGGTGTTCGGTCCCACGGTGAGCTTCGGCGCCGGCGGAACGGCCGTCGAGGTCTTGAAGGACAGCGCGGTTGCGCTCCCTCCGCTCAACGAATTCATCGCGCGCGACGTCATACAGCAAACGCGCGTGGCCAAGCTCCTCGGCGCGTTCCGGAGCATGCCCCCGGTCAATGTCCAGGCGATCGAAAGCGTACTGCTTCGCCTCTCGGCGATGGCGTGCGAGCTGCCGTACATACAGGAGCTGGACGTGAACCCGCTCATCGCCGACGAAGAGGGAGCCGTTGCGGTCGATGCCCGCGTGGTGGTCGATTACTACACGCTCACATCCGATCCGTACGGCCACATGGCGATCTACCCGTACCCGAGCCACCTCTCGAGCCGTTATCAGCTCTCCGACGGCCGCGACATCGTCATCCGTCCCATACGGCCGGAGGACGCGGAGATAGAGGATACGTTCGTCCGGAATCTCTCGCCGGAATCGAAGTACTTCCGCTTCATGCAATCCCTCCAGGAGCTCACGGATGAGATGCTCGTCCGTTTCACACAGATCGACTACGATCGCGAGATGGCGTTTATCGTGACTACGGAGATGAACGGGAACGAGGCGGAAATCGCCGTGGGCCGGTACTTGACCAACCCGGACGGCAACAGCTGCGAGTTCGCCATCGTCGTCGGAGACGAATGGCGTCGCATGGGCATCGGGACGCGGATCATGATGGCGCTCATGGAGGTGGCGAAGTCGAAGGGCCTGAAGACGATGGAGGGCGAGATTCTCACCGAGAACAGCAAGATGCTCTCGCTGGCCCGGAAGTTGGGATTCACCATCCGGCCGATGGAAGGTGATCCAACGCTTCAACTCGCCGTCAAGATTCTTTAGATAAGAGGGTGCGCTGTGAGACACGCGAGGATGCGTGACATTTCGTTCGCTGCGATCGCTCTACTGTTGGCGTTCACGCCCTTCTTTCAGGGGTGCTCGCGAGAGAAGCGGTACAACGTCCTTCTCATCTGCGTCGACACGCTCCGCCCCGACCACCTGGGATACAACGGGTACGCGCGGAACACGAGCCCGACGATCGACAAACTCGCCTTGGAAGGAGTCCGTTTCGAGAAAGGCTACAGCGCGTCGGGATGGACCCTCCCCTCGATGGCGACGATCCTCACCGGTCTCTACCCCAAAGATCATCTGGCCACGGATTTCCATTGGGCGATGGACCCGGGGGTTCCCACGCTCGCCGCGATTCTGAGAAAGAATGGCTACGACACGCGGGCCTACGTGAGTCACGTGTTTCTCAAGCCGATGTACGGTTTCGGGGAAGGCTTTCGCTCGTTCGACTTTTCGGTTCTCAACGTGGGCGACTCGCAGCAGGTGTCCACGTCGAAGGAACTCACCGACCTGGCGATCGCCGATCTCTCGAAGCTCGAGAAACCGTTCTTCATGTGGGTCCACTATTTCGATCCGCACTTCGCGTATCTCTCCCACGAGGGGTGGGAATCCTTCGGCCAAAATGACATCGACCGGTACGATCAAGAGATCGCGTACACGGATTCCCACATCGCGCGCCTGATCGAAAAGCTCAAACGGAGAGGGTTGTGGGATCACACGATCGTGATTTTCACCGCGGACCACGGCGAGGAGTTCGGGGAGCACGGGGGAAGCTACCACGAGACATTCTACGAAGAGGTGCTCCGCGTTCCCGTGGTGATTGCGGCGCCGTTTCTGGAGCCCGGAGTGAACAGGACGATCGTGGAGCAGATCGATTTTCTGCCGACGATACTCGGTCTCCTGAAGATCTCCGCGCCGGCGAACCTGCCCGGAAAGGATCTCTTCGCGGGAAGCGGCGAGTCCCCCCGCCCGATCTTCGTGGAAAGGGACCGGCCGTTTCCATGGGTGACGAGGGGCCTGATCGACGGGAACGACAAGCTCATCGTCGTCGAGGTCGGCGATTCGGCGAATGTCCCGATGTCGAGCCGCGGGAACTACGCCCCCGTCGCGAACGTCCTGCCGGGCACGTACATGTACGATCTCTCCCGGGATCCGGGAGAAACGCGGAACATATACTCCGATGCGGATCCCCGTGCGATGGAGCTCCTGTCGCTCCTTGCACGGCAGTACGCCGCGCCGCGTGAGAGGACCCACCGCGTGGAGGTCGACCAAGAGCTCAACAAGAAGCTCAGGAGCCTCGGTTACATCCGCTGAGTCCCGTCGTTCGCTCGCGTTCGGAATGAACGCCTGGAATTAGCGCGCTCGGCTCGTGCGCGTTTGCGCTGCACGGCCCGTACGGAAAACATGCCGATTTCCTTCGAACTAGTATCCACCAGCGAGAAAGCCCGCGCAGGCGTGCTCCGCACGGATCACGGCGCTGTCGCGACCCCCGTATTCATGCCGGTCGGCACTCAGGGTGCCGTCAAAGCGGTCACTCCCCGCATGCTCGGCGAAATCGGCGCCGGGATCATCCTGGCGAACACGTACCACCTCGTGATGCGGCCCGGAGCGGACGTGGTCTCCGAATTGGGCGGGCTCCACCGCTTCATGTCGTGGGAGGGCGCCATCCTCACGGACAGCGGGGGCTTTCAGATGATGAGCCTCGCCAATCTGCGAAAGATCACGAGCGACGGGATCGCCTTTCGTTCTCACGTCGACGGCGCGCTCCACCTTTTCACGCCCGAGAGCGCCATCGAGGACCAGGCGAAGCTCGGGGCCGACATCATCATGGCCCTCGACTACTGCGCGGCGTGTCCGTGCGACCGGAAAGAGGCGGAGAGAGCCGTGACGCTCACGACGAGGTGGGCCGGGCGAGCCGCCGCGGTCCGCGGGAGGCGGTTCGAGATGGGGGGCTACGAACGAGCCGTCTTCGGCATCGTTCAGGGAGCCACGTATCTCGATCTGAGGGACCGCTCGCGCCGCGAGATCCTCGAACTCGATTTTCCGGGGTATGCGATCGGCGGGCTCTCCGTCGGCGAGGCGCAAACCGCAACGTGGGAAATCGTCGAGAGCGTCGCCGAGGGCTTGCCCGCCGATCGTCCCCGTTACCTCATGGGGATGGGGACCCCTCTGGACCTCGTCGAAGGGGTCGCCCGGGGGGTCGACATGTTCGACTGCGTCATGCCGACGAGAAACGCGAGAAACGGAACCGTATTCACCGGCCACGGCAAGCTCGTGCTGAAGAACTCGATACACACGAAGGCCTCAGGGCCCATCGACGAGGACTGCACGTGCTACACGTGCCGCAACTTCTCGCGAGGGTACCTGCGCCACCTGTTCAACGCCTCGGAAATCCTTGGACCCGTGCTTGCGACGTATCACAATCTCCATTACTATTGTGGGCTCATGCGGGAGATGCGCGCGGCCATCGAGCGGGGCGAGTTTTCCGCGTGGCGCGTCCGGTTCGTCCAGAGGTACTCCTCGGGCGCGGCGGACGACGCGTGACGGAAGTGTTCATTACACGGTCGAAGGAGGAGAGATGACATCGATTCTGTTTGCTTCCGGGGCTGCGAGGGGACCATCACAGCTGCCGCTTTTGCTGGTGATAGTTGCCACGTTCGCCATTTTCTATTTTATTCTCATCAGGCCCCAGCAGAAGAAGCAGAAGCAGCTCCAGAAGATGATCGAGGCGCTCAAGAAGGGCGACCGCGTGATGACGAGCGGGGGCATTTTCGGGAGCGTCGTGGGGATCAAGGACAACATCCTCGTCCTGAAGATCGACGAGAATACGAAGATCGAGATGATCAAGAGCTCCGTCGTGAGCGTGGTGAAGAAAGCGGAGTAGATGGCATTTGGGCGCGGACTTAGCTTCCGTTGGCCGGGGGGAGCGCTGCGGCGCTTAGGATGGGCGCGGCCGACAGAAGGGGCTACGGTGAAATCGCTGGAGTTGATATTCTACGGTGATCCCATCCTGAGGAAGACCGCCGAGCCTGTCGTGACCTTCGACGAAGAGCTTCGCGAGTTCGCAGAGGCTATGGTCGCGACGATGCGGAGCGAGCGCGGCGTGGGTCTCGCCGCGCCGCAGGTGGGCAGATCCATTCAGGTGATCATCGCTCTGCGCATGGAGGACGGGGAGAATGTGGACGTCCCCGCCGAGATCCTCGTCAATCCGAAGATCATCTTCGCGTCGAAGGAGACATCGTCATGCGAAGAGGGCTGCCTATGCATCCCTGGTGTAAGCTCCACCGTGATCCGGGCGAGGGAGGTGGAGGTGGAGTATCAGGACACGACGGGTGAAGTCCGGCGGGTCCGGAGCGACAAGTTCTTCGCGCGCATTCTGCAGCACGAGATCGATCATTTGAAGGGCGTGCTTTTCATCGACTATCTTTCGAGCGCCCAAAAGAGCCTCATCAAACCCAAGCTGAAGGAAATCTCTCAAACGCATCACCTCCTTTAACCCACTGGAGCGGCGGGGTTGCCAGATCGCACGGTCAAGGTCATCTTCATGGGAAGCCCGGAGTTCGCCGTGAGCGCGCTCGATGCCCTCGTGTCCAACCCCCGCTTCGACGTCGTGCAGGTCGTCACTCAGCCGGACCGGCCGAAGGGACGGGGCAAAAAGTTGGCTCCCACGGCGGCGAAGGCGTACGCCGCCGAACGCGGAATCCCCGTCGTGACCATGACGAGGCACGATTATCTCGATGTCGCGCGGGATCTCGTCGCGTTCCAACCCGACTTTGCCGTTGTCGCCTCCTTCGGCATCATACTGAAAAAGGACCTTCTCGATCTCCCCACGCACGGGTGCGTGAATGTCCACGCGTCACTGCTTCCGAGGTACAGGGGCGTATCGCCGATACAGGCCGCCATTCTGGCGGGGGACAGTGAGACCGGCTGCACCACGATGCTCATGGACGAGGGCGTCGATACGGGGCCGGTTTTCCTCGCCGAACCCGTCGCTATCGCGCCCGACGACACGGCGGGCACGCTCGAACGCCGGCTCGCCGCGGTCGGCTCGATGCTCCTCGTGCGGACCCTCGAGGGGATCCTCGACGGCACCGTGCGTCCGGTCCGGCAGGATGAGAGCCTCGCCTCCTACACGCGAAAGATCCGAAAGGAGCACGGCGCGATCGACTGGACCCGCGACGCGCCCGCGATCGCGCGGCAGATCCGTGCAATGCTCCCGTGGCCGACGGCGTACACGACCTTTGCCGGGAGGCGCTTGATCGTCCTCGAAGCGGCCGCGGTGCCGAATACGGGGGGCGAACCCGGTGTAGTTGTGTCGACGTCGCCGCTCGTCATCGGCACCGGAAGCGCCGCGCTCGAGCTGCGGCGCGTCAAGGTCGAGGGCAAGAACGAAATGACTGCCGCGGCGTTTCTCGGGGGCTACCGGGTGAAACCGGGGGACCGGCTCGCGTGACACGGCATCCGGGCTCACGCGTGGACGCGAAGTCGAGCGGCGGGATCGTTCGCGGTGTCTCGCGGGGCGCCGAAGAGGATTGATCGTTCCCCGGGGCGCGGTAGTATACTCTCATGGACGAGAAGGAGGATGGAAAAAAGCATGACAGAAACCGTTGCGAAGTTCCGGCGCTCGCGCGATTCGGTAATCGGGGGTGTTTGCGGCGGGATCGCGGAGCGATTCGGGTGGAAACCGGGTCGAGTGCGGTTCGCCTACGTGCTCTTGTCGATCTTCAGCGCTGCGTTCCCCGGCATACTCGTGTACATCATTCTATGGTTGGTGGTGCCGGGTCCGGAGAACTGACGGCGGCACCGCTGCA
>CAZYCB010000161.1:0-4398 GCA_964645735.1 uncultured bacterium
GCTGAGGCTGAACGACTAGGTGTTTTTGGTGTGATGAAAGGGCCCCGCGGGCCCTGAGCTCCGCTTCCCTCGGCTTCCCGCCTCCGGCGGGCGATCCTCGGTCGCTCCCGCTAAGGGCCCGCGGGGCCCTTTCATCACACCGTACGGCACGCGCTCCATCGAGGGATCCGCGAGTTGCGCATACAACGGCTAGCGACGACCCACTTCAGGAACCTCGAACACGAGCCCATCTCGTTTTCTCCGGGTGTCAATCTTTTCGTCGGCCATAACGGCGGCGGCAAGACGAACATCCTCGAAGCGCTCTCCCTTTTCAAAATCGGGCGATCCTTTCGAACCCATCGCGACGCCGACCTCGTGCACTTCGGCGAGCCCTTCTGCCGCATCGAAGTCTCCGTGGAGAAGCGCGACACGGGCTCGGGGGTTTTCGCCGCATCGATCGAACGCGACGGGACCAAGCGGATACAGATGGATTCCAAAGAAGTGGGGAAGCTCTCCGAACTCGTCGGCCTCTATCCGTGCGTACTCTTCGGTCCGCAGGACCTCGAACTCGTGTCCGGCGGCCCGGGAGAGCGGCGGGGATTCCTCGATGTCACGGGAAGCATGACCGACCGTGCGTACTTCGATGAACTTCGCGGATACCGGCGCGTGCTCGGCCAGAGGAACTCGCTCCTCAAGAACACCCGGAACTCCGTGTCTCGCGGGGCTCGCGAGGTGTGGGACGAGGAACTCGTTCGCCGTGGGTGCGCCGTGATCGGCAGGCGGGTCGCTCTCGTCCACGCGCTCTTCTCGCACCTCGAGCGGCACGTGGCGGCACTGGGCGCGCCGTACCGCGTCGAATGGGTGTACGAGTCCGATGTTCTCCAGGATGGCCCCGAGGGTGTGACGCCCGAGGAACAGTTCACCGCACGGCTCGCCGACGTGCAGGACGAAGAGAACCGGCGGAAGACAACACTCATTGGACCCCACCGCGACGATCTTCGCATCTACCTCGATGGCAAAGAGATCCGCCGTTTCGGGTCTCAGGGACAGAGGCGGCTCCTCGCCGTCTTGCTGCGCTTGACCGAGCTCTCGTTCGTCGAAGAGAGGCTCGGCGAGCCGTGCGTGCTCCTTCTCGATGATCTCCTTTCGGAGCTCGACCACGATGCGAGTATGAAGCTCCGGGGGCTTCTCGAAAACGATCACCAGATTTTCGTCACGTCGCCTGTCGATCTGGAATGGGGCCACGGGGCAAGCGTGCCGCGGACGTTTCGTGTAGAGAACGGGCGGGTGAGCGCGTGACGGCGTGGATGACGACGAGCGAACTCTGTCGGTACTACAAACGCGGGAGCCAGGAGATCCGCGCGGTGGACCGCGTCGACCTCGAGATCCAGAAGGGCGAGTTTGTTGTCGTCGTGGGGGCCTCGGGATCGGGCAAGTCCACCCTCCTCAATCTCGCCGCAGGGCTCGACCGGCCGACGGCGGGGCACATCGAAGTTGCGGGCGAACGTCTCGACCGTCTGTCGCGGCGAGAGCTCTCGCGATTTCGCGCGCGCAAGGTCGGCATGGTTTTTCAGTCGTTCAACCTTCTCCCGCATCACACCGCCCTCAAGAACGTCGAGATGGCGCTCTACTTCGACGGGACGCCTCGCCGCGCGCGTCGAGCGAGGGCGCATGACATGCTGACGCGACTCGGGCTCGAGGACCGCGTGGATCACCGTCCCGGCGATCTGTCGGGAGGCGAGCAGCAGCGCGTGGCGATCGCGCGCGCTCTCGTCAAGCGTCCGGAAATGATCTGCGCCGACGAGCCCACCGGAAACCTCGACGAGGAAAACGCACGCGCAATCGTCGATCTTCTCGTGCAATTGAACCGCGAGGGGCTCACGGTGCTCGCGGTCACGCACGACACCGAGATGGCAAGCCGCGCGGCGAGACGGATTCTTCGCATGCACTACGGGCGCGTGACGAGCGATTCGTCTTCGTCCTCGACCGGGGTGGGCGCTTCGGGACCGGGCGCACCCGGGTCGGGCACTTCCGGCACTTCGGGATTGGAACGCCCCGGCCCGCGCGGTACCGGATCGGAGGGGCAGCCGTGACCCTCCACGATCTCGTCGACCTCTCGATCGGAAGCCTCTGGCGCATCAAGCTTCGCGCGTTTTTGACCATCGCGGGAGTGGTGATCGCGATCGCGACCTTCGTCGCCATGCTGTCGTTCGCTGCGGGCAATCAGAAATGGGTCGCCCAGGCATACAACGAACTCGGTCTCCTCACGCAAATTAACGTCACGCCGAAGGATGGACGCGGGCGGGGTGGCGGCCATTCGCACGACGACTCTTCGGGCGACACGCACGCGGGTCCGGACGCGAGGGCGGATACGACGGCGGGTGCAGCGGCGGACACCACGAAGGCCGCTGCTGTGCTCGATCAGGATGCCGTCCGGGCCCTGGCGAGAATCCCCGGCGTGAGGCTCGCGTATCCTTTCGTGGAATTCGATGTGACCGCGCGCGTGCTTGGCGCGTCGGATTCCGCGGGCGCCGCAGCGCCTTCGAGTCCCGAGGGCGCCTCGGGTACGACACACTCGCCGAGCCTCCCCGACACGCAGATCACCACGAAAGCCCGGGCCCTCTCGCTCGAGGCGATGAAGCTCAAGCCGTACTCGACCCTTCTCGGCGGTGCGGTGTTCTCCTCCTCCGACGCCGGCGAGGCCATCGTGACGCCGGAGTTTCTCGAGAGGATCGGCGTGGATCGCGGGGACGCCCTCGTCGGGGAGAGCATCGTACTCTCGACGCGCGCAGCGAGCATGGATAGCGCGATGGCCGGCATCATGGGGACTCCCATGGCGGAGTTCAGGTATTTCGCGCGGACCGTGCGGCGCGATTCTCTCCGCCTCGCCGAGTACCGGCGGGCGCTCTTCCAGCGCGAGCTCGGCACGCGGGCGGGACGCTTCATGGACGGACTCCTCAACCATCAGATGACCGTCGCGGACACGCTCCGTATCGTGGCGGTGGGGAAAACGATGGACGAGTACCAGGTCCCCATGTCCCCCGTGATCGTCCCCGAAGAAACGGCGAGACGTTTCGCATCCGCGGGGATCGGTTTCTCGAGCGACCCAGCGAACCTTCTCGCGGCCCTTCAAAGCGGGTCTCTGTTCTCGCCGCGCGACGGGGGAATCGCAGGTACGTACCCGCGCGTCACGCTCGAAATCGAGCCGCGAGCGTCGCACCAAGCGGTCATCGACTCGGTCGAGGCCCTTGGTTTCAAGGCGTTCAGCTTCGCGACGGAGTTCAAAAACATCCAACGGTTCTTCATCTACTACTACGCGGGGTTGAGCGTGATCGGGCTCATCGCCCTCGCCACGGCGGCGCTCGGTATCGCTAATACGATGATCATGTCGATCTCGGAACGCCGGCGCGAGATCGGGATCTTGAAATCGCTCGGCGCCGACGAAAAGGAAATTCAGCTCACGTTCCTCGTGGAGTCGGGCACCATCGGGGCGGTGGGCGCGGTGATCGGCATCGTCCTCGGGTGGATCGGGACGCGGATCGTCGCGCTGGTGATGGAGGCGGTGATGAGGCGGGAGGAGATGCCCGTTTTCGATCCGTTCGCGATGCCGGTCTGGCTCATCTTCGTTGCGTTGTTGTTCGGCGTGGCCGTGAGTGTGGCGGCCGGGGCGTATCCGGCTTCGCGCGCCGCCCGTGTGGATCCTGTCGAAGCGTTGAGAGGGGAGTGACCATGATGCTTCCGCCGCACAAAACCAAGATCGTCTGCACGATCGGTCCGGCCTCGTCTTCTCCGGAAGTGGCGGAGCCGATGATCCGGGCGGGAATGAACGTCGCCCGGCTCAACCTGGCCCACGGCACGTTCGACGGCCATCGCGGCGTCGTACGGACGCTGAGGGCGGCGGCTCGAGCCGCAGGAAAACGGATCGCCATCATGGTGGACCTGCCCGGACCCAAAGTGCGAATCGGCAGGCTCGCCGTGGAGCCCATCGAGCTCCGAGCCGGGGACGCGTTTGTCCTCACGACCGACGAGATCGCCGGCGATGCCGGAAAAGTATCGGTCAATCTGGAGCGTCTCCCGGAGGTGGTCAAGGCCGGGGACGTGCTTTTCCTGAACGACGGGATCATACAGCTCGAGGTGGCATCGGTTCGAGGCCGCGAGGTGATCTGCAAGATCGTTGTGGGTGGCGAGCTCCGCTCCGGCAAGGGGCTCAACCTCCCGGGCATCGACCTCGGCGTGAGCGCCTTCACGGAGCGCGACCGCGAGGGCCTCGCGTTCGCAGCCGCCGAAGGGATCGACGCCGTGAGCCAGTCCTTCGTTCAAACGGCTGAGGACATCCAAGCCCTGCGGAAGGCCGCGGATGAGCTTCACTACCATCCATTCGTCATCGCCAAGATCGAGCGCTCGATCGCCCTCGATCAT
>CAZYCB010000162.1:0-2968 GCA_964645735.1 uncultured bacterium
ATAATCGTAGATCTCCGTCGTCGTGCCCACCGTGGACCGCGAGCTCCTCGTCGTGTTCCTCTGCTGAATGGCGATCGACGGGCTGATCCCGGACACATCGTCCACGTCGGGGCGGGCGATTCTCTCGAGAAACTGCTTGGCGTACGTGGTGAGGGACTCGATGTACCGGCGCTGGCCTTCCGCGTACAGCGTGTCGAAGGCGAGACTCGACTTGCCCGACCCGGAGACCCCGCTGATGACGCTCAGCTTACCGTGGGGAATCTCGACGTCTACGTTTTTGAGGTTGTGCTCCCTCGCTCCCCTTATGACGATCTTGTCGAGCATCTCTCGAGTCCTCTCCTCCGCCGAGCCCGCCCCCCGGGGGGCCGCCGGGCCAAACAGGTAGTGTATCGCGAGGACGGCATCGTCATCAAGCCGCAAATCGGACTGGGCGTCCCGTGCAGTCAATTCGGCACTTGTCACCGGCGGCACCGAAACGTATTCTCGGCGAATGGAACAGCAGCCTCTAGACGCCCTGTTCGACCTCATCCGCACGCTCCGAGGCGAGGACGGCTGCCCGTGGGACAGGGCCCAGACCGTCGAAGACATCCTCTCCGATCTCGTCGAAGAGGCCTACGAACTCCAGTGGGCGCAGGCGCACCACCCATCCGACGACGTCTTCGAGGAAACGGGCGATGTCCTCTTCGTTCTCGTTTTCGCCATCGCACTTCTCCGCGAGAAGGATCCCCAATTCACCATCGAGAGAATCGCCGCCCACGCCCACGACAAGATCATAAGGCGCCATCCCCACGTGTTCGGCGACGCCGTCGCGAAGACGACAGCTGATAGTCTCTCCCACTGGAACAGAATCAAAGCCGAGGAGAGAAGCGCGAGACCTCAGAGTGAACGGCCCTTCTCCGACATTCCCGGGAACCTCTCTCCTATTCGCAGGGCGGAAAAGATGCAGCAGCTCGCGGCTGGATTCGGTTTCGACTGGCCGGCCGCTTCGGGAATCCTGCAGAAGATCCGCGAGGAGGTCACCGAAGTCGAGGAACACATCTCCGCGGGTCCCTCGCCCCGGCTCGTCGAGGAAGTTGGCGACCTTTTCTTTTCCGTGATCAACCTCAGTCGGTTCTTCCGCATCGACGGCGAGGCGGCGCTCACCGCAGCGAACGCGAAGTTCGGCGCGCGTTACACGGCGATGCAGGAATTCGCGCGACGCGACGGCCGCGTTTTCAGAGATCTGACGCTCGACGAAATGGACCGCTACTGGGAGGAAGCGAAGAAGCTCGAGTAATGCGGGAAGAGCGGCGCTGATAAAAACGGGAGGCCGGTCGAGCGACCGGCCTCCCGTTTTTTCGCCCCTTGCGGAACACTCTCCGCGAGGCCTCATCCCGCCGTCGGCTAGTTCAGACGCCTGAACTCGATCCTCCGGTTCTGCGCGCGCCCCTCGGGAGTGGAGTTAGGCGCCACTGGACGGCCCTCGCCGTACCCTTTCGAGGTGACACGCGCCGCGGCGATACCCGCGTTCACGAGGTACTGCTTGACGGACTCCGCGCGGCGCTCGGAGAGCCCTTGGTTGAAGCTCTCCTTGCCCACGTTGTCCGTATATCCCTGGATCTCCACCTTGACGTCGGGGTACGCCTTCAGCGACCGCACGACGTCATCGAGGACGCGGTGCGAATCCGGAGTCAACACCGCGCTGCCTGTCTCGAAGTTCACGCCTTTGAGAATGAACTGCTGCTCGATCGGCTTCTCGTCCGGGCAGCCGTCGTCATCCTGCAGGCCGTTGAACGTTTCCGGCGCGTTCGGACACTTGTCGTTCGCATCCGGAATGCCGTCCAGGTCGTTGTCTAAATCGGGGCAGCCC
This sequence comes from uncultured bacterium, assembly GCA_964645735.1. Classification (GTDB taxonomy): domain Bacteria; phylum Krumholzibacteriota; class Krumholzibacteriia; order WVZY01; family WVZY01; genus CAZYCB01. The sequence continues at coordinate 1,850 of CAZYCB010000162.1, forward strand.
TCGTCGTCCTGGAACCCATCCACATCCTCCGCCTGGAGAGGACACCGGTCGACATCGTCTGCAACGCCGTCGCTGTCGCTGTCCTTGATGAGATCGGGGCAACCGTCCGTGTCGGCTTCGCTGTCGAAGTCTTCGGGTTCGTTCGGACACTTGTCGGATTTGTCGGGGATCCCGTCCTGATCGTTGTCGAGATCGGGGCAGCCGTCCTGGTCCTCGAACCCATCCGCGTCTTCAGCGAGATCCGGACACTTGTCGGACGCGTCGGGCATCCCGTCGTTGTCGTTGTCGACGTCGGGGCAGCCGTCGTCGTCCGTGAATCCATCCTGATCCTCCGGATCGTCGGGGCAGCCGTCGACTTTGTCGGAAACGCCGTCGCCGTCGCGGTCCTGTGCGACGACCTGGCCCGTCCCCGAGAGCATCAGCCACAGCGCCCAATCCGGCGGATTGGCGATGGACGGCGTATCTCCCGAGTTGAGATTGATGTCGCCTGCCGCTTTGATCTCCATCCCGTTCGCCACGTTCACGGCCAATCCCGGCGTCAGCGTCAGCGTGTTCTGCGTGGCGTCTTTAGGAATGGAGTCGGCGTTCACGAGAAGCTGCTGCCAGTCGAACTCGACGAAGAACGTCACTTGGGGCGCAGGGAACTCGATCGCCGAGTTGAACACGAACAGATCGTTGAACGAATCGCTCTCACCCTCCGGCACGCCGGGATAGGACGGCGGCTGGAATCCCGATACTTCGGGGTAATCCGGATCGAAGATCCCGTACCCGTCCTCCTCATTCTGATCGAACCGGTAGCCGGCGTTCAGGTGAAGCCGCGTGGGAACGAACGACTCGAGATCCACGAAATCGAGCGTGACGAGACCGAGCACGAGGAAGTCCGTCTTGCCCGCCGTGAATCCGCGCTCCTCATCCCCCGACGGGAAGCTCGCCTCTCCGAGCGCGCCGATCTTGACGACATGCGACGGCAACGGGATGCTCACTTTTCCGGAGACCTGCGTGTCTCCTATGCCCCCGCGCGTAGACCTCTCGAATTCGTTTCCCGCTTTATCCTGCGGGTTCCGGATCCAGTTCCTCACGTCGAGGCTCGCACCGAGTTCGAGAAACTCCGCCACGGCG
>CAZYCB010000163.1:0-3478 GCA_964645735.1 uncultured bacterium
CGAACTCGGGCCACCCACCGACCACCCACCGGTGCGACCAGAGGTTGTTGACGTACGCCCCCCCGCACTCCGCGCCGATCTCGGGCTGGACGATCGCCACGAAGTCGACGTACCCGTCGTCGTCACCGGAATTGGGGATCCCGTCGGGACCGTCGTTGTCGTACGTCCCGAAGTTCACGGTGGGGTCCGCCGCCTGGAGAACCTCCAGAATGAACTGGCCGGTCTTGGCGGTCCCGCAGAGACCGTAGCACCCTCCCTCGTAGTACGTGTCGATGTTCGACACCTGATACCACCCGCTCGCCGTTCCAGTGAGGTTCAGGCTCCCGTAGGACATTTCGTCGTAGAGAGCCGTCAGGGAAGCGGCCGGGGGAGGATTGAACAGCTTCGCTTGGAGCGAACCGACGGGGTACGGATCGGCGGCGGTGTTCGAGTACTTACCCAAGAGTACCGGGACGTACGCCGTTCCGGATACCATCATCGATTCCTTCAGCGCATCGGGCAGGGACGCGAAGGACATCCCTTCGCGCTGCGGCATCGACAGAAATTTCTCCCGCGTTTCCTTCGCCCGCTGGGCCTTCTGTATCCACGCTCGCTGGAACTGAAACGCCGTCCGGTCCTGCGCGACCCGGTCGAAGTACGCCTGGGGCAGCTCGACACCCGGCGCCGGGGGCACGGGTTGCGCGTACGCTCCCGCGGGAAGCAAGAAACAGGCGAATATCAATAGGAGGAAGACGCTTCTCATTGTGGTGACTCCTTCGCCGCCGCCGGGCCGCACGTGGGGAGCGCGGGGATGGGCACCCCGGCAAACGGTACGGTTTCGATATAGGGGAATATACCACAACCGCGGCCCGAAAGACAGGCGTCAGTCCGCCTCGTTTGCCTGGTGAGCGGCTTCCGGGCCGGGCGGGGTCGCCTACCGCACGTCGGGTTTGAAGATGATGCCGCGGGCGTTCCGGCCGTTCATTTTGACGAGGAGCGGAGTGTCGAATCGGAGGTGCCGGGAGTACTTTCGGGCTCCGGCCGCGGGCTGGTCGTTCAGCCAGCGCCAGTTGAGAAATTCGTGTCTCAGATCCGAGTTCACGGTGAAATAGCCGATGCGAAACGATATGAGATTCTGGAAGAAGTGCGTTCCCTGCGACGGCGTGACTTTGAAATCCCTGAAGCTCGTTTCCACCATCACCCGCGCACCTGAGATCTGGTCCCACGAGACCGGTATACCGAGCCACGGATCCGTCGACCCCCAGCGGCCGACTCCGATGAGAGCGTACGGGATGTTGCCGGCAGCGAGGTCGGCGTTGAATTTTCCGATCTCCTCGGCCACCTCCTTGCTCGCCGCGCGCTCGAACCGGTCTATGTCGACGTACACCACGTCCCTGATGTTGGCGATCACGCCGTCGCCGAGGACTTGCGTGCTGTGGCATATCATTCTCGACTCGTCCGCTTCGTCGATCCGCAGCTCTCCCCCTTCGTGGCTTATCACCATGGGGCGCATCTGAAGAACGCAGAAATCCCGCCGCTCTCCCTCCGGGACAGACAGGTTCGCCGCGAACTCGATCTCGACCGACGAACTCATGCCGCGCGCTCCGATTCCCAACATCAGCTTGAGAATATCGGCCAAGGGAAACATCCCGTGTTTGAGAACAGGGGCAAAACTCACCACGCGAAGTCCGTCACGCCCCATCCCGTCGTAGATGTGGTGATTCTCGTGCGAGTACGTCGACGCGAGGGCGGCGAGCGTGCCGTCCTTCTCCGCTTCGGCGATGTCCAAAGTGAGCAGCTTGATCAATCTCCTGTGATCGCACTCGGCGTCGGGGTCCGGAAGCTCGAGCGCGTAGAACGACTTCTGCGAATTCCCGAGCACGTCGTCCACCAGCGAGAACTGCACCGGGTGGTGGGGATATTTCGGCGAGAACTTGAGCGTACGGCCGCCCTCCATGACCATGTGCCCGAACCCGAGCGCCACGGACGCAATGCCGTCGGATGGGTTCATGGGGCCGGTGGGATAGTAGTTGTGCGAGTTGGCGACTCCCGAGAAGTCCGGGTAGAAGCGGTCCCCGTGGGCGGAACCGACGAGCTTCTGGACGATCACCGCCATCTTCTCTTCTTCGAGCCGGTACGGAGTCGCCTTGATGTACGACTTCGCGCAGTGCGAGAACGTCGAAGCGTACACGCGCTTGACGGCGGCGACGAGTTCCTCGAGCCTAGCATCGAGGTTGCGGTGGTTGTTGGGAATCGTGCAGCTGCGGTAGATTCCGGCGAAAGGCTGATAGCGCGAGTCTTCGAGCAGGCTGGACGATCGCACGGAAAGCGGGTACCTGACGAGTTCGAGAAACACTCTCAGCGCGCGCTTCGTCTCCGCGGGGAATCTGGCGCCGAGAAAGGCCCCCTCGATTTCCCTCTCGTCGGAGGACTTGAGCGCGACACCCCACAGATCGTTCTCGTTGATGAACTGGTCGAAAACGTCCGTTCCGATCACGACCGTCGGCGGCACGGAGATGCGGACGCCGTCGAAACGATTCTGGAGCAGGTTCGCGTAGATGATCGAATTGACGAACGCGAGCCCCCTCCCCTTGCCCCCGAGCGAACCCCCTCCGATTCGCGCGAAGCTCCCCGAGGGGTCGAACGTCTTCGGGTCGAAATCAACGATGTTCCCCTGCTGCCGGGCCGTTCTCAAGTCCTGGAGACACTGGATCAGGTATGTCCGTATGTCCTCGATCGACTGGTAATCGGACACCTTCTGCGGTCTGAGCTTGAACGCCAGGAGAAACTCCGTACGCGCCTTGAGCCAGTTGGAGAAGTGATTCTGCTCCGCGTGGTACCGGACGCTTTCGGCCGGCACTACGTGGAGCATCTTCTCCAGACTCCTCAAATCGGACGCCCGTCCCACTTCGGTTCCATCGGGGAGTCTGAAGATGAAGTCGTCGAAGCTGAAATTCTTTTTCATGAAATCCCGGAGGTCGAAGAGAAGCGTCGGTGAGTTCTTCCTCAGGAAAGAAGCGCCCAGCGCGTCGGCCACCGTCTTGTTCTCCGCGTCGTTCGACTGGAGGGGTATGGGAATATCGGCGTGCCACGCTCTCACCGCCTTGACCAGGGCCACCCCCGCCCCCGGATCCAACACAGCGCCTTTCGGAAACTCCATGTCCGAGATCACCCCGAGAATGTTGTCGTGATACTTCTCGAAAAAGGCCCAGGCTTCCTCGTAGGTGGTGCAGAGCAGGATCTTCGGTCTCGCGCGTCTCCGCAACAACCGGTGCGCGGGATTCACGCCCTCGGAGATGAGGCTCTGTGTGTGGCGCATGAGCTCGGTGTATATGATCGGAAGATAGGCGGAGTAAAACCTGACGTTATCCTCTATGAGAATGATCGATTGAACGCCCACGAGCTTCGTATCGTGTTCGACGTTCAGCCGGTCCTCGACGAACTTGATGATCGCCAGAAGAATGCGGAAATCACCCTGCCAGATGAACACCCTGTCGAA
>CAZYCB010000164.1:0-21581 GCA_964645735.1 uncultured bacterium
CTCGGGACCTCCGCCATCACCAGGGAAAGAATTCTTAACTCGTTTGCTGAGAATTAGTTAGGATGCTATCCTCATGTATGATGTCAAGTCGGTCGTGCCCCGGGACGAGCTCTCACGGGCGTTCGATGCCGACCGCGACGCAGGGCGGCGGATCGTGTTCACGAATGGGTGTTTCGATCTGCTGCATCCGGGGCATCTGAAACTGCTCTCGCGAGCGGCGGCCGAGGGAGACGTGCTTGTCGTGGCGATCAACGACGACGCGTCGGTGGAGCGTCTCAAGGGTGCGGGACGGCCGATCTACCCGGCGCTCGAGAGGGCCGAGATTCTCCTCGCGCTTCGATGGGTCGACTACGTAACGATCTTTTCGGAGGACACGCCTCTCGAAACCATACAGCGCGTGCGTCCGGACGTGCTCGTCAAGGGTGCCGAGTATCGCGAGCGGGATATCGTCGGCGCCGCGTTCGTGAAGGGTTACGGCGGCGATGTCGTCCGTGTCGCGATGAAGGCGGGCCACTCCACGCGCGGGCTCGTTCGGAAGATGGGAGATACGTCGTCACGGGGATCGGTGTCTTGACGATGGCGGCCTCGTGCTGCGGCGGCGTTCGATCGATGCGCCGCTCGCGCAGACTGTGAAACGAACAGCAGAGAAAGGGAAGGCGTCCATGAGCAAGGAACGTGTGATCATCCTCGGCGCAGCGGGGAGGGACTTTCACAATTTCAACACCCTCTTCCGCGACAACAGCGACGCTCGTGTCGTGGCATTCACGGCCACCCAAATACCGAACATAGAGGGCCGGCGGTACCCCGCGGAGATCGCGGGAAAGAACTACCCTGACGGCATCCCGATCATCGCCGAGACGAGTCTGGAGGATTTCCTCAAGACGGAAAGAGTCGACAGGGCGATCTTCTCGTACAGCGATGTCGCGTACGAGCGCGTGATGCAGCTCAGCGCGCGTGTCAACGCGCTGGGTGTCGATTTCACTCTCATCGGCTGCGACTCTACGATGCTCAAGAGCAAGAGGCCTGTCGTGGCGGTGTGCGCCGTCCGGACGGGGAGCGGGAAGAGCCAGACCACGCGGCGAGTCGCGGAAATCCTGAGGGAGAAAGGGTATCGCATAGCGGTGATCCGCCACCCGATGCCCTACGGCGATCTGAGGAAGCAAGTCGTCCAGCGGTTCGCGAGTATCGACGATATGGTCCGCCACCAGTGCACGATCGAGGAGCGCGAAGAGTACGAGCCTCACATCGAGAAAGGGAACATCGTGTACGCGGGCGTGGATTACGGCCGCATTCTCGCCGAGGCGGAGAAGGAGGCGGAGGTGATTCTGTGGGACGGCGGGAACAACGACCTTCCGTTCTACAGACCCGATTTGTGGATGACGATCGCCGATCCTCACCGGCCCGGACACGAGATCCGTTACTATCCCGGCGAGATCAACGTCTACAAGGCCGATGTCGTCGTCGTGAACAAAGTCGACACCGCGAAGCCCGAGGACGTCGACCTCGTGATCAAGAACGTGCGCAGCCGCAATCCGCGCGCGGTGATCATCAGGGCCGCCTCGCCGGTGACGGTGCAGGGCGACCCGTCGGTGATCAAAGGGAAGCGGGTTCTCTGTATCGAAGACGGGCCGACGCTCACCCACGGCGAGATGAAGTACGGCGCCGCCGTGGTGGCGGCGAAGCAACACGGTGCGGCCGAGATCATCGATCCCCGCCCGTTCGCCGTCGGGACGATCAAGCGGACCTTCGAGATCTACCCGGGAATCGGTACGCTGCTCCCCGCGATGGGGTACACCGACGAGCAGATCAAGGATCTGACGACAACGATCGACTCCTCCGATGCGGACCTCGTCATCGTCGGGACGCCGATCAAGCTGGGCAGAGTGGCGAAGTTTTCGAAACCGTTCGTGCAGGTAGGATACGATCTCGAGGAGAAGGGTGAACCGACTCTCGTGCAGGTGCTCGATCGCTTCATCGCGGATTATCTGAAGTAAACGGCCGATCACCTGAGGCAGGCAGGGGGCGCTTCGGGCCGGTGGAACCGTCTCGACAGCGCGAAACAGGCGTTTCAAAAGGGGCGTTTCAATGAAGATCCACGAGTACCAGGCCAAGGAGCTCTTTCGCAGGGGCGGGATCCCCGTTCCCCGCGGCGAGGTCGCGAGGACACCCGACGCGGCGTACGACGTGGCCGCGGCTTACGGCAAACCCGTGGTGGTCAAGGCCCAGGTGCTCGTCGGCGGACGCGGGAAAGCGGGCGGCGTGAAGCTCGCCCAGAACGCCGACGAGGCGAAACGTGCCGCCGGGCAAATTCTGGGGATGGTGATCAAGGGGCTGACCGTGGAGAAGGTGCTCGTCACCGAAGCCGTCGACATCGCCGAAGAGATCTACGTCGGCGTGGTCATGGACCGCAAATCGCAGATGCCGCTCCTCATCGCCTCCGCGGCGGGCGGTGTGGAGATCGAACAGGTCGCCCGGGAGCACCCCGAAGCGATCCGGCGTCTGACGGTGGATCCGCGGTACGGACTTCTCGCCTATCAAGCACGCGGGCTAGCCGCGGCGCTCCACAGCAATTTCGCCGTCGTCCAGCAAATCGCCGCGATCGTGGAGAAGCTGTACCGCGTGTTCGAATCGACCGACGCGAGCCTCGCCGAGATCAATCCCCTCGTCGTGACGCCGACAGGGGAGGTGGTGGCAATCGACGCGAAGGTTAACGTCGACGACAACGCGCTCTACAGACAGAAGGAACTCGAGGAGATGCGCGATATCTCCGCTGAGGATCCCGGCGAGACGGAAGCTCGCGGCGCGGATCTCTCGTTCGTCAAGCTCCAGGGCGACGTCGGCTGCGTCGTGAACGGCGCCGGTTTGGCGATGGCCACGATGGATCTCATCAAGACTTACGGCGGGCAGCCGGCCAACTTCCTCGACATCGGCGGGAGCTCGAACCCCCAGAAAGTGGTGAGCGCGATCAAGATCATCCTTCTGGACCGCAACGTGAAATCGATTTTCGTGAACATTTTCGGCGGCATCACGAGGTGCGACGACGTCGCCACGGGGCTCGTGGCCGCGCTGAAAGAGCTGAACTTGAAGCTGCCCATCGTCGTCAGGCTCACGGGGACCAACGAAGAACAGGCGAGGGAGATCCTCTCTCAGATCCGCGTCAACTCGGCCGAAACGATGGACGACGGAGTCAAGAGAGCCATAGAACTGGCACGCCAGGGCTAACACAAAGGAGCGGGCATTGAGCATATTCGTCGATGAAAACACTCGCGTCGTCGTTCAGGGAATAACGGGAAGGGACGGCTCGTTCCACGCCGCGCAGATGCTGGATTACGGCACCGCGGTCGTGTCCGGCGTGACGCCCGGTAAAGGGGGCACGCTTTTTCGCGAGGGAGTGCCGATATTCAACACAGCGAAGCAAGCCGTCGAGGCGACCGGAGCGAACACGTCCGCTATCTACGTCCGTGCGTCGTTCGCCTTCGATGCGATATGCGAAGCGGCGGATGCGGGCGTTCGGCTGATCGTGTGCATCACGGAGGGCATCCCGGTGCGCGACATGACCAAGGCGCTTCCGTTCCTGAAGTCGCGCGGCGCCCGCCTGATCGGTCCCAACTGTCCCGGTATCATCGCCCCGTCGAAGCGGGCGAAAGTGGGGATCCTCCCCACGGGGATGTTCAAGCCCGGTTCGATCGGAGTCGTCTCGAGGAGCGGAACGCTCACGTACGAGGTGGTGTTCCAGCTCACGCGCAACGGCTTCGGACAGTCCACGTGCGTCGGGATAGGGGGCGATCCGCTCATCGGCACCAATTTCATCGACGCGCTCGACGCGTTCGAAAAAGATCCCGAGACGGAAGCGGTCGTCCTCATCGGTGAGATCGGCGGCACCGATGAACAGGAAGCGGCGGAGTTCATCGCGGCGCACATGAGGAAACCGGTCGTCGCCTTCATCGCCGGCCAGACGGCGCCCGAGGGCAAAAGGATGGGTCACGCGGGCGCGATCGTTTCGGGCGCGGCGGGAACGGCCAAAGAGAAGATCGAGGCGTTCGCGAAAGTCGGAGTTCCCGTTGCTCCTGTGCCGTCGGATCTCTCGAAGCTCGTCCGGGAAGTTCTGGCGGGAAAGAGGATATAGCCGAAGCGGTGGAAACACCAGCCTCCGGGCGGCGGAGCTCGTGGGACTTTTCCCGCGCCGGCCCGGTTTTGGAAGGAACGGTCGAGATGAAAACGCTTCTCATGGTCAAACCCGATACGGTGAGGAACGCGGACTACGGGGACATCATCGCGTTCGTGCTCAAGAATCGCTTCGACGTCACGAGCCTGAAGATGCTCCGGCTCGACAGGGCGAGCGCCGAGGATTTCTACGGCGTACACAAGGGCAAGGAGTTTTTTCCCTCTCTCGTCGATTACATCACCAGCGGGCCCGTGGTGGCGATGGAGATCGAGGGAGAGGACGTCATCGGCCGTCTGAGGGCGTTCGTCGGGGCGACCGACCCGACGAAGGCGGAGCCGGGAACGATCCGGTACATGTACGGCATCTCGCTGCAGAGCAACGGAGTGCACGCGTCGGACTCGCCGGAGTCGGCGAAAAAAGAGCTTGCAATCGTATTCGGCGGCTCCTAAATTCGGTTCGACGCTGTGCTCAAGCTCTGTACAATCAACGGGGTACAGCCATGATCATCGACCTCGAAGCGCTCTCGCCCGGAACGCAGCTCCTCACGGCGGACGAGGCGGTCGCGTTTGAGGACGTAGACGGGAGCGAGAACCGGATCGCGTGCCACGCCGAGCTGACCGTCCGCAAAGCAGACGAAGCGATTTACATTCATGCGAATCTGAAGGGTGTCGTCAAGACATCCTGTCACGAGTGTCTCGAACCTGCTGAGCATCTGGTGGAGGCGTCTTTCGACCTCGTCGTCAAGAGGACGAGATCGGTGTCCGGGACCCACACGGCCCAGGAGGACGAGGATCTGATCTACGTGTCGGCGAAGGACAGGGAGCTGTCGCTGGACCAGCAGGTGTACGAGAATCTGATGGCGAGCATGCCGATGCGAATACTCTGCAGGGATGACTGCAAGGGACTGTGCCCCGGTTGCGGCGCGAATATCAACATCGAGCCCTGCCGGTGCGAGAGGAAGAGCGGCGCGAACCAGGAGCCGCTACGAAAACCTGGCGACGTCGAACGAGAGTGACGAGCCGTCAAAGGAGAAAACGATGGGCGTTCCGAAAAGAAGAACCTCGAAAGCTCGCAAGAACAAGCGCAGGACGCATTGGAAGCTCGCCGGTCCGACGCTCGCGCGCTGCCCGCACTGCCACCAGCTGAAACCGCCTCACTGCGTTTGCCCGAACTGCGGTTATTACGGTGGACGCGAGGTCATTAAGATAGAAGAAGAACTCTAAGGCGGTGCCGATTTGAGAATCGCTGTAGATGCCATGGGTGGGGACAGGGGGCCGGAGATTGTGGCCACGGCGGCGATCGAAGCGGCGAGGAGCGACGCTTCGGATATCGGCCTCGTGCTCGTGGGCGACCGGCGGAGCATCGGCGCTGTCCTTGACCGCGAGCGTTCCATACCCCCTAACATCGAAGTCGTTCACGCCTCCGAATCCGTGGATATGTCGGAGGCGCCCGCGACGGCAATCCGCAAGAAAAAGGACTCGTCGATCGGCGTCGCTGTGCGCATGCTCAAGGAGCGAAGCGTCGACGCCGTAGTGAGCGCGGGGAACACGGGGGCCGTTGTCGCCGGTTCGCTCGTGACGGTGGGACGGCTTCACGGCGTGTCGAGGCCCGCGATCGCCATGTTTTTCCCGACGGTTAAGGGGTGGGTGGTCGTTCTCGACATCGGGGCCAACTCGGCGTGCACGGCAAAGAACCTCCTCCAGTTCGGCATCATGGGCTCGGTTTTCGCCGAAAGCCATCTCGGCGTCAAGGCGCCGAGAGTGGGCTTACTCAACATCGGTGAGGAGAGGAGCAAGGGCACGGACATGGTCAAGGAGGCGTACAATCTGCTGGAGAACGCGCGCTTGAATTTCGTGGGCAACGTCGAGGGTAGAGATATTTTCGAGGACGTCGCGGACGTCGTCGTCTGCGACGGCTTCGTGGGGAACATCCTGCTCAAGTTCGGCGAAAGCATCGTTTCCTTCACGAGCAACGTGCTGCGCCAGGAGATCACGAAGAGCGTGACAGCCAAGGTGGGCGCCATGTTCATGAAGGGGGTCTTCAGGTCGTTCCGGGCGCGCCTGGACTATGCGGAGTACGGGGGCGCTCCACTTCTCGGAGTGAACGGGGTCGTGATCATCTCGCACGGCAAGAGCACGGTGCTCGCGATCCGGAACGCGATCAACATGGGGCGGAGGCTCGTCACGTACGACGTCAACAGGCACATCGAAGAGCGCTTCATGGAAACGGCGGGTCAAGGTGCAAAGGTCTCTTAGAGGGTCGAAAATAACGGGAACGGGTTGCCACGTGCCCGAGCGTGTGCTGACGAACTTCGACTTGGAGAAGATGGTCGACACGTCCGACGAGTGGATCTTCACCCGCTCCGGAATCCGAGAGCGAAGAATAGCGGCGCCGGACGAAGCCGCGTCGGACATCATATTGCCCGCCGCCCGCGCCGCCCTGCAAGCGGCCGGCCTCGCTCCCGGAGACCTCGATGGAATCATCGTGGGAACGGTATCGGGGGACATGCTGTTTCCTGCGACGGCGTGTCTCATCCAGGACCGGCTGGGCGCGGGAAAAGCAGCCGCGTTCGACATTAGCGCGGCGTGCTGCGGGTTCATCTACGGAGTGAATGTCGCCCACGGCCTGATTTCCTCCGGTCAGATGAACAAGGTTCTCGTCGTCGGCGCGGAGGTGCTGAGCAAGATCACCGACTGGTCCGACCGCGCGACGTGCGTGCTCTTCGGCGACGGGGCCGGCGCCGCCGTCCTCGAGCCGAGCGAACCGGGCAGCGGCGTCCTCGGGACGTACATCAGGACGGACGGAGCGCTCGCCGATCTTCTCTACATTCCCGCAGGCGGGACCCGGAAACCGGCGACACACGAGACCATCGATCAAAGGGGCCATTTTATCAGGATGAAGGGGGACGGCGTCTTCAAGTACGCCGTCCGGGCGATGGAGGACGCGGCGCGTTATGTTCTCGACGAGGCGGGTCTGGCTCTCGACGATGTGGACGTTCTCATCCCGCACCAGGCGAATATACGAATCATCGATGCCGTTCAGGAGCGTCTCGGCATACCCGCCGACAGGGTCATCGTCAATCTCGACAGGTACGGCAATACGTCCTCGGCATCGATCCCGATCGCGCTGGACGAAGCGGCGCGAAACGGCAAGATGAAGAAGGGAGACCTCGTGCTTCTCGTCGCGTTCGGCGGCGGGTTGACGTGGGGTTCGGTGCTCTTCCGCAACATCTGACGTCCCCGAGGGGTTCGGCGGACCGGGAGCGACGCAACAGTTCGGACAAGGAGACGACGAGATGGAATGCGGCATGCTTTTTCCGGGCCAGGCCTCGCAGTACGTCGGCATGGGGAAGGACTATTACGACGCATGCGAAGTCGCCCGCGAGACGTACGATTCGGCCAACAAAATTCTGGGGTTCGATATCAAGGGGTTGTCGTTCGAAGGCAATCTCGACGAGCTGACGAAGACCCACAACGCGCAGCCCGCCATTCTCGTGCACAGCGTCGCCGTGTGCCGGGCTCTGGCGAAAAGGGGTTTCACACCGAAGATCGTCGCGGGACACAGTCTCGGCGAATTTTCAGCTCTCGTGGCCGCGGGTTTTTTCGATTATGGCGACGCTCTTCTCATCGTCCGCAAGCGCGGCGAACTCATGTACGAGGCGGGGCTCGAAGTCCCGGGCACCATGGCGGCGATCATCGGGCTCTCGGAGGAGGACGTACGCGCGTGCGTATCTGATGCGTCTGCGGATGGAATCGTAGTTGTCGCGAATTTCAACTCGCCCGAACAGTTCGCCGTCTCGGGCGAGGTCAAGGCGGTGGAGAAGGTCATCGAGCTCGCAAAAGAGCGGGGTGCGAAGAGGGCCTTGAGACTCCAGGTGAGCGGCGCCTTTCACTCGCCGCTCATGGGAAAGACGTCCGACGCCCTGGTGTCGTACATCAAGAAGTTCGCCCACGGCCGCCTCGGTACCGCGTGGGTGGCGAACGTCACGGGAGACGCCGTCGAAAGCGAGAACGAGGTCGTGGGACTGCTCTCCCGTCAACTCTCGTCTCCCGTGCAGTGGGTGAAGAGCATGCACACCCTCACCGAGCGATACAACGGAGTGGTGTTCGAGGTCGGGCCGGGGAAGGTTCTCACGGGTTTGATGAAACGGATCGCCCCGGACGTTCCCGTTCACCCGCTCACCGAGATCGCGAGCATGGTTCAGGCTCTGGAGATGCGCCGGTAAACTTTTGGTTGACTGGACACGCCGGTACCGCGTATTAAGGAAGGGCCAAAATCGAGGGGGTTCGATGGAACACGCCGGTAAGGTCGGGTTCGTGACGGGTGGGTCCAGGGGGATCGGCAGGGAGATCGCCCTGCAGCTCGCGAAGAGGGGAGCGGGCGTGGCCGTTGCCGACGTTCTGGAATCCGATGTCGCAAAGGCGGCGGACGAACTCAGGCAGTTTGGCGTCAAAGCCGAGGGCTACGTCTGCGATGTTTCGTCGCCCGAGCAGATGGCGAGAACGGCGGAGGCGGTTATCGGCGGTTTCGGCCGTGTCGACTTCATCGTCAACAACGCCGGAATCACGCGCGACAAACTCATCGTGCGCATGAGCTTCGAGGACTGGGAGAAGGTCCTCTCGGTGAACTTGACCGGTGCGTTCAACGTCGTGAAGGCGTTCGCACCGCATCTTCTCAAACAGAGAACCGGGAAGATCGTCAACATCAGTTCGGTGATCGGGCTCATGGGAAACGCAGGTCAGGCGAACTACTCGGCAAGCAAAGCGGGTGTGATCGGTCTGACCAAGTCGCTGGCCAGGGAGTTCGCGTCGAGGGGGATCACGGTCAACGCCGTGGCTCCCGGGTTCATCGAGACCGCCATGACGGGGAACCTGTCGGGCGAAGTTCGCGAGCAGATGATGGGAACCATACCCCTCAAACGATTCGGCACCGTCACGGACGTGGCGAACGTCGTCATGTTTCTGCTATCGGGCATGTCCGACTACGTGACGGGCCAGGTGATCAACTGTGATGGTGGAATGGTCATGGCGTAAGCGAGTTTCACTTCTCCAGGAGGTGGCCGATTAAATGTCGAGCATCGAAGAAAAAGTCAAAAGGATCATCGAGGAAAAACTCTCCGTAAACCCGGATCAGATCACTGCGTCTGCGAGGTTTGCCGAGGATCTCAAAGCGGATTCGTTGGACACGGTCGAGCTGGTCATGGCGCTCGAGGACGAGTTCGGCCTCGACATTCCCGACGAAGAAGCGGACAAGATCAAGACCGTCGGGGATGCGGTCAAGTATATCGAAAGCAAGACGGTTCAATAGATCCACGGATCGGTATCCAGCGAACGGTGCTGGCCGATAGATCAGGGGTTCGGATATGAACACATCGCCGAATTCCAGGCGTGTCGTGATCACAGGGATCGGTTGCGCGACAGCCGGGGGGATCGGGGTCGAGGAAACGTGGAGGAGCCTTCTGGCGGGCAAGAGCTCGATCTCGAAGATCGAGAGCTTCGACGTGTCCCAATTCACGACTCAGATCGCCGGGGAAATCAAGCGCCTCGAGCCGTCCGAGTTCATGGACTCGAAGGACGCGAAAAGAACCGATCGATCGGTTCAACTCGCTGCCTGCGCGGCGCGCGAGTGCATGGTGGAGCGCAGACTCGAAGACCTCGACCGGAACCGGATCGGGATCGTCGTCGGTTCCGGGATCGGGGGGATCGCGACCCTCGAGAAGCAGCACCAAATTCTCCTCTCGCGCGGACCGTCGAAGATCAGCCCGTTCTTCATCCCCATGATGATCATCGACATGACGCCCGGGTACCTTTCCATCGTTTACAATTTCAAGGGCCCGAACTACGCGGCCGTTTCGGCCTGTGCCTCGTCGGGAAACGCCATCGGGGATTCTTTTCTCCTCATCAAAGCGGGGATGGCTGACGCCATGCTCACCGGCGGGACCGAAGCGGGAGTGACGCCGACGTCGCTCGGGGGGTTTTGTGCCATGAGGGCGCTGTCGGTGAGGAACGACGAGCCGGAGAAGGCGTCGCGTCCTTTCGACGCCAAGCGCGACGGATTCGTCCTCGGAGAGGGCGCCGGCATCCTCTTCCTCGAGGAGCTGGAGCACGCGAAAAAGCACGGGGCTCCGATTCTTGCCGAACTCGTCGGTGTGGGACTGACCGGCGATGCCTACCATATGACTTCTCCCGCACCCAACGGGGAGGGGGCGGTCCGGGCGATGCGCGCCGCGCTCCAGGTCGCTGGTATGCGGCCCTCGGATATCGATTACATCAACGCCCACGGAACGAGCACGGAGCTCAACGACGCGGGGGAAACTTCGGCGATCAAAGAGGTGTTCGGCGATCACGCGCGGTCGCTCAAGGTGAGCTCGACGAAATCGATGCTCGGCCACCTTCTGGGGGCCGGGGCGGCCGTCGAACTCATCGCGTGCATCCTTTCCATCAGGGACAACAGAGTCCACCCGACGATCAATCAGGAGTTCCCGGACCCGGCTTGCGATCTGGACTACGTGCCGAACAAGTCCGAGGACCACAGAGTCGACGTGGCGCTTTCCAACTCGTTCGGCTTTGGCGGCCACAACAGTTCTCTCATCGTGAAACGCTACGTTGAAGGCCAGTAGCGTTCGCCCTCATGACCATCGCTAACCTCGATTTTCTGAGAAAACTCCAGCTCAAGCTGTTCGGAGCGCGTAAGGTTCACGTCGACGCGGCGGTTCTTCCCGAGCTCGAGAACCTTCTCGGTCACAAGTTCGCCGACCGCTCGCTCCTCGTGGGGGCGCTGATGCACCGCTCCTACGCCTCCAATGATCGCGGCGATTCCGACGGCTCGGGTTCTAACGAGAGAATGGAGTTTCTCGGTGATGCGGTGCTCTCGCTCGTCGTGAACGAGTACCTCTACCGGCACTACACGACCAAGAGAGAGGGCGAACTCACCAAGATGAAGTCGGTGATCGTCAGCAAGTCGATTCTTTCCCATTACGCGAAGCTGCACGGGCTCGGGGCGTTCATACTGATGAGCGAAAACGCCTACAAGGCAGGCGTCGACGAGGCGGACAGCGTGCTCGCGGACACGTTCGAGGCAATCTTCGGGGCCGTGTTCCTCGACGGCGGCTTCGAAGCGGCCAGGGACTGCATACGGCGGCTTCTCCTCTCGGACGTAAGGGACATCTTCTACAGCGAGAAGAACATCAACTACAAGAGCCTCCTCCAGGAGTACATACAAGCTCTCCACAAGATCCCTCCCCGGTACCGCGTTTCCTCGACGACGGGCCCCGAGCACCAGAAGGAATTCGCCGTCGAGGTGAGCGTTCAGGGGCGCGCCATCGCCACAGGCGCGGGAAAGACGAAGATGGAAGCCGAACAGGAAGCGGCCAGATCGGCTTACAAGAGACTCCTCAATGCCGACGGCATCGTCGACGACACCGTGTGATCGGTGCCGCGCCAGCTCGAGCGCTGGCTCGAGCGCTGAGGAGTCGTTGAAAGCCCTGCGCTCCACTTCGCTCGGCTTCCCGCCTTGCGGCGGGCGATCCTCGCTCGTTCCCGCGAAGGGCTCTCAACGACTCCTCAACGCTCTCCGGCGGGCGGCGCCGGTGTCGCCCTCGCGACGGCACGTTTCCTGCATGTTTGCGGCGCCGTGGGTAGACCCGAGATACGAGTTCCTGGAGCACGCTTCGTGTACGGCGGCGACCCTGTCGCCCTGTGCCGCGAGTGCAGTCTCCCGTGCCGTCTGGAGGAAACGAGCGTCGATTGTCTCAGGCGGTTCTTTCTGCAGGGATTCCTCCAGTGCACGTATCTCGTTCACGGCTACTGCTTCCTCTGCGACAAGCCCGGGTGCGTCTTCGACAACGGGGGAGAGCACGACACGTACTGGATGAGCCTGCTCGGCGAGTATTTCCATGGGGTGGGGGACGCCGAGGAAAAGGATCTCGACTTCACCAGACGCGCCAGAGAACTGCGGCGGCTCGTCGAAGAGCAGATCGCCGGGCGCCAGGTGTCGCTCTGCCGTTACCTCGAGGAATGCTACAACCGCGCGATGGAGACGGGTGGCGGGATGAGCGAGGACATGCTGCGAAAGCTCGACGACGCCTACATCGCGCTCCTCAGCGGGACTTCCAGAAAGAAATAGCTCCTAGAAATCATGGGATGAGGGTGGTCGCTCGCCCTCGCTCCACTTCGCTCGGCTTCCCGCCGCGGGTGGCGGCCACGGGCGCCCGCGCCCGCGCGGAGCGTTAGCGAGCACGGCCGTGGGCGGATGGCCGACAGGACCCGCGCCGGACGATCCTCGCTCGTTCCCGCGAAAGGGCCTGCAACAACCTTCATCGTGCCCCGTCATGTCAGGTAACAGGAACTAGAACCGGTAGGATCCTGTGAGCGCGAAGCGCTGCGACGTCCGCTCGTCGGTCAGAGTGGCGATCGAGCGTTTTCCCATCTGATATTCGTACGACGCGTCGATCGTGAGCACTCTGCTCAGGAGAAATCCGAAGCCCGCTGCAATCGCCTGTCTCTCCGTGTCGATGTGGGCGTCCTGTATGGCAGTTCCCTCTATCCGGTCCGCCTGGAGTTGATCCAGGGCGTACGGGAGGTACGCGTACCCGGCGCGGAGGCGCAGAGGAGTCCCGGGCAGAAGATACTCGGCGCCGACGCGGATTTCGAGAGTCTCGCGGAACACGTTGTTCAAGTTCTCGTCCTTCAGGCGGACGTCGTTGACTTCGGCCTGCGTCCAGTCGGAGTAGCCCGCGTCGACGCTCAGAAGCAGCTGCGGAAGGGTGAAGCTCACCCCGCCGTCGACGCGGAAGGGGATCGTGTAGTCCGTCTCGAGCAGGTAATTGTCCGCGGAGAACTCGTCAGCGGCGTTGTAGCGGTACCACGCCTCCTCGGTCGCGGCATCGCCGCGGAGATTCACGCTCGTGGGCGTGGTAACGGAGAGTCCGATGTGCCAAACGCTCGTCGGGTGGTACTGAACTCCGAGGGTGAGCCCGTATCCGTCGAGGTCCACTTCGGCGTCATCGAGGAGCGTCGCACTCTCGATGTCCCCGTCATCGAGCGGCTGGGGATACGTGTACGAGAACTGGGTGAGGGCATTGATCGTTCCGTCCATGATGAAGCCGTTCAAACCGACGGACAGGGCCGGGGAGAGGTCGACGCCGAAGCCGAGGTAGTACGAGTACGCCGACCCGGACTGCTGGAGAAGATAGTCGTCGAACGTGTCCGTGTTCGTGTTGAATCCCCTGTTGAGGATGTCGAACTGGCTGGTCATCCTGCGGCACACACCGCCCGCTATGACGAGGCTTCCGCGGTATGTGGGGATCGGGTATGCGACGACTGCGGCGTCGAGGGTTGTCGACGAAAAGTCCGTTTGGCCGGGTGTCCCGTAGAACACGCATTCCGTGCTGTTCCGGTCGTACTGAAAACCGACGGACATATCGATCCGCCTCACTCTAGCGAGACCTGCGGGGTTGTACACGAGCGAGTATACGTCGTCGCCCGCCGCCGTGTACGTACCGGCCATCCCCGCCGGCCGGGCGCCGACGGAGAGGCGCTCCGTGAATCCGAGGTCCTCGAAGGTCACCGCGTCGTTGATGCCCTGCGCCGCCGCCGGGACGCCGAGCAGGACCATCCCAATGCCGAAAAGAACCGCGACCGCAGCTATTGGAATTCGCGTCACGCATTCGAGCGCATCCTCGAGGGCGAGCGCGCCCTGGCGCGACGCGAGGTCAGTTCGTCTTCTTGCCCTTGTCCCCGTCTTTGTCTTTCTGCCCGCCGTCGTTTTTTCCTTTGTCGCTCTTGGGTCTGACGCTGCGGTCTTCGCTTTTCTCATCGGTTTTGGCCTTTCCGCCGTCTTCGTCGGTGTCCTTGGTCCTCACGGAACCTCCGGTGGATTTCACGTCAGGGGTGTTGCCGATGGGGCCTCCCGTCGCTCCGTCGATCGATCCCTTTTCTACGCCTGGTCTCAAGTCCCTCCCGTGCAGCGGGGGCGTGCCCGATTCGGAGGGCACGAAGTACCAGTACGACTCGTACCACCAGGGGACGGCGTAGTAGAACTCCCAGTTACCGTCCTGTCCGTAGGAATAGACCCGCTGTGCAGGCGAATGATGGTACCCCCAGATCTCATCCTCGGAGTGGCAGGACGTGCACCGGTTGTCCTGGACTTCTTCGTAAGTCACCGTGGTCACTCGGGGGTGCTTGATGAGAGTATAGCAGGCCGGGGAAGCGAGTGAGGCTGTGAGTACGATCAGCAGAGGGCGACACAATCTTCGCGCTATCATGGTGGCCCCTTCTAAGATATATTCAACCCATGAAAACATACGTCATCCCTGCGGTGAAGCCAAGGCAATTTTGGCGCCATTGTCACGTGCGCCAGGCTCAAAAACCGAACGGTGCCCGGACGAACCAGGCTGCGGATCGTTGCTCTTTCGCGGCGGCTTTTCGCGTAGAGGCGAAGCGCTTCTGGCTCGTAGTGTTCTTGACGGCCGCTGTTTCGTCGGGCGCGGCGATCACGGGACCGGCCGTGTCGCTCGCGGACGTTCCGCCGCGCCCGTCGGACGCGTCCGCTCCCGAGGACAACGCAGAAGCATTCGCTGACTACACGGTGGGCGTGTTCCTTCTGGAGAGCGGCTCGGCGCAGGCGGCCATCCCGCACCTCGAGTCGGCGTGGGAGAAGAGTTCGCACGACGCGATGATCGGCCAGAAGCTGGCGGAAGCGTACTTTACGAACGGCGATCTTGCGCGATGCGACACGGTGCTGGACGAACTTCTCGCCGCGGAAGAAGACGACTATGAGGCGCGCCTCCTCAAGGCCAAAGTGGCGTATCTCGGAACGCGCAAGGAAGAAGCCCGGGCTCATCTCGAGAAACTCGAAGCGTCGGGGCAACCTACCTTCGAGGTCGAACGGATACTCGCCACGGTGTATACGGACCTCGAGATGAAGGAGAAGGCCGTCGACGCGTACGGAAAGGCCCTCCGTATCGATCCCAATTACCCCGTGATGCACTACAAACGCGGAGAACTGCTCCGGGAACTCGGCCGTGCCGCGGAAGCGGAAGACGCGTTCAAGAGCGCGCTTCAACTCCAGCCGGAATTTTCGGAAGCGGCCCTGGACCTGGCGACCGTCATGATGGACGCGGGACGTCACGCGGAGGCGGAATCCGTGCTCGTGAAGTCGCTCGATGTGAACCCGGACAACTTTCCTGTGATCGAGATGGTCGCCAACATCTACATCGACGAGGGGCAGATGGACAAGGCGATTCGCCTGCTCGAAACCGAGAACCGCCGCGCGGCGCTGCCCGACGAGGGGCTGCTGCTCCTGGGCAGACTCTACTACGAAGTCAAGGACTACGATGAATCGCTCCGCGTTTTCGAGAAGATGCTGGAGTCCGGCGAGCCCACGCCGGACCTCGCGAGGGTGCTCGGCGAGATCTGTTCCAAAGCGGGAAAAACCGACAAGGCACTGGAGTACTACCGCCAGGCGATCGGCGTCGCTCCGGAGGATTACCGCGGGTACCTCGCGCTCTTCTTCAGCGCTTCCTCGACGTTCACGCCCGAGGCGTCTCAGAGAATTCCGCTCCCGCGCGAGGAGTCTCTCCGTCTTTTGCAGCAGGCTGCGGGCAAGCTGACAGCGGGAGATTCCGATGCGCTGTATCTCGTCGGGATCTCGTATCAGAGCGTCGACTCTCTCGACACGGCCCGCCGATATCTGAGCCGTGCGGCGGAGATACGCCCCGATGACGAACGGATCGCGTTGAACCTGGCGAGCGTACTCGAGAAGATGAAGCGCTACGAGGACGCGGAGACGCATCTGGCACGCCTTTACGAGAAAAAGCCGGACGACCCGACGACGTGCAATTTCTACGGCTACTTGCTCGCCCTGATGGGAAAGGACCTGGATAAAGCCGAGGGGCTCGTTCGCAAGGCGCTCGAAAAAGAACCGAGCAACGGGTACTACACGGACAGTCTCGGGTGGGTGTTCTTCATGAAGGGGGACTTCACCCGCGCGGTGGAAGAACTCGAGAAGGCTACGAAGATTGTCGGGGACGACCCGATCATACTCGAACACCTCGGCGACGCCTACGAGGCGGCGAAGCGGTACCGCGACGCTCTCGGCACCTACGAAAAATCGAAGGGACTCCAGAAGGAGAACCCTGGGCTCGAGCGGAAGATCGACGCTGCACGAAAAAAGGCGGGGCGCTGACGTGAGTGCCAGGCCGAACCGTTCGTTCGTCGGTAGCATTCTCGCGGCTTGTCTCGGCGTTCTTCTCGGCGCGGGGTGCGGGACAGCGCCAGTCGGCCGATGGGATTCGTCCCCGTGCGAGGCACTCGATTCACTCTACGCGTCGTCGGGTTTCGAGGCGCCCCTTTCGATCGTGGGGCAGGCGACGGTCGACGCGAACCAGTACCGGATGAGAGGCAAGATCCGGCTCGACGCGCGCGCGCCGGGGCAGATGGCGCTCGAGTTCACGAGCACGATTCTCTTCGGCCACGAGAGGGAGGACTTCGTGTTTTCGCTCGCGGGCGATACGCTCCGTGTCATCGACCGCGAACGCGGCGCGTACCACGAAGGGGACGACGCGAGGGAATTTCTCGCGCAATCGCTGACGGGGGACCTCGACCTCTCGCAAGGGTTCTTGCTCACCCTCGGGGGTCACCCCCCATGCGGCGATCTGTCGCACGTGCGCATCGAAACGTCGAGGGACGGGAGGATCGTGTGCGCGGGTGAACGGCTGGGCGAGGATTTCCGCGCGGTCTTCGGCGACGGCCGGCGCCTGGAGACGGTTGTGTGGCCCGTCCGTTCTGAGGAATACGGCACCGATCGGCTCCGCGCGGAATACGAGTGGGACGGGGGTGCGAGGCTTGTCGGGCTCGTCTTGAGTCTCGAGAAACGAGAGTGGCGGTGCAAGATCAAGGCGTCCTAGGCGGCAAGCTCTCGGGGTGGCGGCGAGGTTTCCCCGAACCATGGATCCGGAACCCGGGATCGGCTTGCCCGGGATTCGCGTGGGAACTTCCTCATCCCCCGGGGCGTACAAGCTAACGGCGAAAGGAAAAGCGTGCACGCGGATACGCTCAAGGAAAAGGCGAGGCTTGCCGCGCTCAGCGACGAGGATCTGGTGCTGCGGGTCCAGGCGGGGGAAACCCTCGGCTTCGATATTCTCGTAGATCGTTACAAGGTAAGGCTTTACAACTACTTGCTTCGGTTGGTCCGGAACGAGGATGAGGCGGAGGAAATTGCCCAGGAGACGTTCGTCAAGGCGTTCATACACGCGGACAAGTACAAGACGATCGCGAGGTTTTCCACCTGGCTCTACACGATAGCGACGAACCTCGTGCGGAACAGACTCCGTGCGAAGAAACGCGGCCCCAAATTCCTCTCGATTTGGGGGAGGAGTCAGGAATCGGACGAGGAAGTGCAGACGGTCGATTTGATCGACCAAGCGAGACAGCCGGATATCCAGTTCAACGACAAGGAACTCAGCGACATCATCAACGAGGCGATAGCGCGCATACCGGAGAAGTACCGGACGAGTTTCGTGCTGAGGGAGATCAACCAGCTGAGCTACGAAGAAATTGCCGCAGCTACGGGTCTCAAACTGGGAACGGTGCGCTCGCGGATCAATCGGGCGAGAAACTACTTTCGGCATGTGATCGAGCCGGTCTTGGACAAGGGAGTCGATTTTTAGGAGGCGAGACAGATGAGATGCCGGCAGGCGAAAAAGCTCATATTTGACTACATCGACGGTGTGATCTCGGAGTCTGATCGCGTCGGGCTTGAGAACCACTTGAACGAGTGCACCGCGTGCGAGCAAACCGCGTCGTCTCTCGCGAGGAGCCTGGATTTTCTCCATCGGGCTCCGAGCGCCGCGCCGAGCGAGAATTTCAACTGGAAGCTCAGGCTGCGGCTCGCAAGGGAAAAAAGCGCGTGGCGTGACGCGGCCGAGTCGGTGTCCACGTGGCAGCGGGCGTGGAATGCGCGGTTCGCCGTCAGTGCGCTCTCCGCGTTCGTCGTGGTCGTCACGGCGGCTTTCGTGTTCCTCAGATCGCTCGGGGGACCGGGAGGCGATACAACGCGCTCCGAGTGGCAGCCGAATACGGTCGCGTCGGGAAACGTGACCACCCGAGATAAAAGTGTCGTGGACCAGACGACTCGCGAGCCTTTTAGTTTTCGGCGCTCGGGAGGAATGGGGGCCGAACCGGTGTCGATGGGAGCGAGGACGGGGCGGAATGCCGGAGGCGAAGGGCTCAGCGGGCCGATCCTCAATGTCGATTCGCTCAAAACCGAGTACACGCGGTCGGCGCTGGAAAACAGACGGATTCGCCAGCTCGAACAGCAGATCGAAATCCTCCATAACGAACTGGAGAAATGTAACCCCGGGGGCCAGAACTAGCCTCGGACAAGCGATCGACAATCGCACGGGCGAGCGGGCAGGCGAACCGTCCGCCCGTGCGATTTTCTTTTTGCGTGCGGCGTGAGCGCGGCCTAGAATAGTCGTCGGAATGAGCGGGCTCTCCGGATTTCAAGGCGCCGTTGTGTGCGCATGCGCAGCGATCGTTTGCGGGGTCGTTGGGGCCGGCGCCCAGCCGGCCAGCGCGTGCTCGGAGTTGCTCCTCGTCTCGGAGGATGGCGGTCAAGATCCCGCCGCCCAAGCGTTGTCGTCGTTTCTCACGCGTACAATCGATTACTACATCTCGGAGGAGAGGGCGTTCGTCGTATCGAACGTCCGGGCGGCCGACGTGGTCGGAATGCCCAGGGCGAGAAATATCCTGATCTGCGGCGTGGCGAATCTCGTGACCGACGTGGGGAGCGCCATCGCTTCCACGATCGGGGACGCCGCCACGGAGGTTCAGGGTGGGGGAAGGGGGATCTTCGAACGCGAGGATTTCCCCCGGACGGGTCAGCTGACGATCGTCGTGACGGCCTCCTCGATGGAGAGTCTCATCGAGATGATCGGAGCGCGCGGCCAGGAAGTCGTGGATAGGATCGAAGCGAGCTGCCGCGATCGTCTTCGTCCGGGTCTGCTCGATCGCAGGAACGCGGATCTCACGCGGCGGCTCCATGACACCTACGGATTCACCATCGAGGTTCCGCATCCGTACAGACTGCTGAGCGAGGGACTGGACCCGCCGGGGATCGAGCTTCTCTGCGAGGAGCCGGCTCGGCTCGTCGGCGTATTCTGGCTGGATTGGGGGCACGAGCCGACGCTTTCGGACGCACGGGCGCTCTACGCGGCCCGAGCCGCGTATGTGTGGCAGCGTTACGACGGCGACGTCATGGACTCGACGCGGGTCACGTACGGTACCGCACGTCTTGGCGCATATCCCGCAGTGGAGATGTCGGGATACTGGAGCAACTCGCGCTCGATCGCCGGGGGCTGCTACGAGACGTTTTTCGTGTACGAAGAACGGGAGAAACTCCTCTGGGCCGTCGACCTTCTCGCGTACGCCCCGGGGGTTCCGAAACACCCGCTCTTCCGTGAACTGCGTGCGGTAGGGGAAACGTTCAGGTATGACTGAACACTTGCCCGTCCGTGCACGATGCGGGCGACCGGAATTTGGCACGGTAACTGCATGGTTGGCAGTGAATTCCGGGGCGCCGCCACGCGCTCCACGCGCCGAGGGAAGTTCGGAGTAAGGCTATTTGAAACAATGAGTTAGCCGGGCGGTTTTCGGCGGCGGGGGCGCTTCGCGAGTGCGGCGTGCCCGGGAAAGCGTTGTGACGGCCGTTCGTGCACGAGAGACGGACAGGGGAAGAGGGAAAGAGGGCCCTTTTCGGCACGGGATGGTGTTGGCTCATGAAGAAAACGCGTGAGGAACTGGAAGTCCACGAACTGGACGAACTCTTCGAGAGGTACCGTCAGGCGCCCGACAGCTACGCTTTTGTTCCTCTCGCAGACGCGTGCCGCAAAATGGGGCGGGTGGACGAGGCCCTGGACATCTGCGACGACGGAGTCCGGCGGCATCCATCGTATCCCAGCGGGCACGTCGTCAAAGGAAAATGTTTGTACGATCGCGGCGATCGCGGTGCCGCGCGGGGAACGTTCGAGCGCGTCCTCGCGCTCGACGAGGACAATCTCGTTGCCCTCAAGTATCTGGGAATGATCGAGGCGGACGAAGGCCGTCTCGACGCCGCTCAGAAACACCTGCAGCGGATTCTGTCCCTCGACCCGGAGAACAAAGAGATCAAGACGATACTCCACCTGGTGGAGGAGCAGGAGCAAATCGAACGGAGCGGCGAGGCGCCGAGCCCCAGCGACGAGGACGAGATGGACGTGATCGAGGAAATCCTCGGCGATGCCGCGCCAGCCCCGGCGGAGGACGCCCTCCCCCACGAAGAGCCCGAGCCGCCGGCGCCAGCCGAGCCGGATCCGGTCTCCGGGGGGAATGACGTGAAAGCAGCGAGCGACGAGATCGAGACGTCTGACGAACTCGCATCGGTGACGCTCGCCGATATCTTCGCCTCTCAGGGGTACACGTCGAAAGCGGAAAAGATCTACCGCGAGCTGCTTCGAAAGCAACCGGCCAACGACGTCGTCCGGGCGAGGCTTCGCGAACTCGTCGGAGAAACGGCCGTTCTCGAAGCCGATTTTGAAGCGGCCGCGCGAGGAATCGCGACTCCCGACGCAGAGGGCGCTTCCGAAATCAAAGACGACTCGGAGGACGAACCCGCGCCCGAGGGTCCGGCGGCGGATGCGCCGCCCGCAGCGGGTCGCGGTGCCTCGCACGAAGCCGAACCTCTCGAGGAACAGCCGGTTCTTGTCGCGTCGCGGCCGGCGATCGACGAGAAGGACAACCTCGGCCACTTCAGACGCTGGCTCACCAAACTTCAGAAGTGATTTCCAGGGGGGAGACCTCCTCCGGATTTCCATTGTACAATTCCCGGACAGTCCCATACCATCTATGGCGGTCCGATCCGGACCCCCTCGTGACCAGCGGGGGACAACGTTTTTTCGCAAAGGAGACGGGTGAATGGCGGACACCAGCGACTTTCGCAACGGTATGATCTTGAGCATCGATCGCCAGTACTGGATCATCGTGGAGTTTCAGCACGTCAAACCGGGAAAGGGCGGCGCGTTCGTTCGCACGAAGATCAAGAACCTGGTTACGGGTCAGGTCAGGGAAATCACCTACAGGGCGGGTGAGCGAGTGGAGGAAGTGCGGGTGGAGAAGCGCCCGTTCCAGTATCTGT
Source organism: uncultured bacterium (assembly GCA_964645735.1). GTDB lineage: Bacteria > Krumholzibacteriota > Krumholzibacteriia > WVZY01 > WVZY01 > CAZYCB01. Next base: position 21,338 of record CAZYCB010000164.1, read on the forward strand.
ACTCGAGCGGCGGCATCTATCACATGATGGACAAGAGTACGTTCGAGCAGCTGCCGATAGAGGAATCGATGATCGAGGACGTCAAGGGGTATCTCAAAGAGAACACGGACGTGGACATCTTTCTCGACGGCGAGACCCCGTTGCTCGTGGAACTTCCGAACTTTGTCGAACTCGCCGTGACCTCGGCCGAGCCGGGCGTCCGGGGAGACACGGCGCAGGGGGGTTCGAAGGCTGCGACTCTCGA
>CAZYCB010000165.1:0-2476 GCA_964645735.1 uncultured bacterium
GCGCCCGGAGACGGCCGACGGCGCGGACGACCGCCGGCGCTTGACCGCGCCCGCAGAAGTTTTTCATCCAAACTGGGGAGCAAAAAAGCTACCGCCCCAACGAGAGCGACTGCCGAACGATTTCATGAGACGGCCGCAGTATACCACAAGGTGTAAGGAAAGCTCAACACAAAATGTCCCACATCCCCCGGCGTGCGTGGTTAACCTGGTTAACTATATCGCCGCTTCCCACGCCGCACGGTCATCGAGTTCCCACCGGTCTTTCCGCCTTCACGCATCGTCGTCGGAGCCGTTCTCGAACCGGCCCAGCCAGTAGTCCAGGTCATCCTTCCCAGGATGGGGCTTGTCGTGTTCCCCATGACGCCCCGGCGGGCGAGGCTTCCGGGCCAGCCGTTCGAGGAACGCTTTCGACCCGATGACGCGGCACCCGCACTCGGCCACTGCTGGCCGGATGTGAGCCCGGTCCGATGTCACGACGATGTACGATTTCGGGCTGCGCGACCTCGTGACCATCGAGACGATCAGGTCATCCGCCGACTGATGCCGGGCGCTGTAAACCGCCTGGAGCTTCCGCGGCACGATCGTTTCGGCGTCGGAGAACCCCCCTCTCCCGTCGAAGACCACCGTCACCTCCAGCTTCTTGTCCATCACATAAGCCGCAATTCGCGCGAGAAACTCGCGACGAGCTCTCTCCATCTCCTTGATGGCGATGTTCCTGAGTTCGTCGTCCGCGTAGATCACGTTGTAGCCATCCACGACGATCTTCTGCTGACCCACGGCAACTCCTTGGTCGACACGCGGCGTCCACGCGCGGCGCACGGCTCGCTCCGTTCCCTTTCGGCCCTCCCGATTCACTTCCCCGATGGAATTCGTCGGCCTTTCCGCACGGAGCGCACTCTACCGCGAATTCTAACAACTTTTGATGGCCAATCAACATCGCGTTTGCTAAATTGGCCGTCGTGAATTCGTTTCGTGACCGCGGCGCCGCACCCGCCTTCTGGGCTCTCGAAAAGCCGACGGAGCACCGAACGGGAGCCCCCCGCCGAACCCTCGGGCGTTTGTTCAGGGAGAGATGATGGCCCACAACGAGAAGTTCGACAAGGTGAGTGCCGACATCCTTGTGAAACTGCGCGAGATCGTGGGAGAGGAACACGTAAGAACGGACGACGAGGCGCTCGAAAAATACGCCTCTGACGAGACGGAAGACTTCGTCTTTCCGCCGCAAGTGGTCGTGTTCCCCTCCTCGACGCAAGAAGTCTCCCGTATCTTGGTCCTGGCATCGGAGCGCCGTATTCCCGTGACCCCGCGCGCCGGAGGCACGGGGCTCTCCGGTGGCGCCCTCCCCGTCGCCGGCGGAATCGTTCTCAGCATGGAGAGGCTGAACCGGATACTCGAGATCGACGCGAACAACCTCATCGCCGTCGTCGAGCCCGGTGTGATCACGCAGGAACTCCAGGAGACCGTCGAGAAATTGGGACTCTACTATCCGCCCGACCCTGCGAGCCGCGGAACGTCGAGGCTGGGCGGGAACCTCGCCGAGTGTGCCGGCGGTCCCCACGCCGTCAAATACGGAGTCACGAAGGACTACGTGCTCGGCATCGAAGCCGTCCTTCCCGACGGCGCGGTGATCCATCACGGGGGCAAGCTGCTCAAGAACTCGACGGGCTACAACCTTACGCAGTTGATCGTCGGCTCCGAAGGAACGCTCGCTGTCATCACGAAGATCTTTCTCAAACTGCTGCCGCTGCCCAAACACAGGACGCTGCTTCTCGTACCGTTTCCGACGCTCGAGGCAGCCGCCCGCACCGTGCCGGCTCTCATGAACGCGGGCATCACGCCGTCGGCGCTCGAGTTCATGGAGCGCGACGCCGTCAAGATCGCCGAGAAGCACCTCGGCGTTACCGTGCCCGCCAGCGACGCGGCCGCACAGCTGATCGTCGAGATCGATGGAGACGACGAAGCGCTGATTCAAAAAAACGCGGAAGAGGTTTGCCGGATTGCTCTGGAGCAGGGCGCTATCGACGTGCTCATCGCCCAATCATCGGCCAAGCAGAACGAAATCTGGACGATGCGGCGCGCCACCGGCGAAGCGGTGAAATCGGTCTCCGTGTACAAAGAGGAAGATACCGTCGTGCCGAGGTTCAATCTCGTCCCCCTGCTCATCGGGGTCAAGGAGATCGCCTCGCGGCACGGGATCACGACCGTCTGCTACGGGCACGCCGGCGACGGCAACCTGCACGTGAACATCCTCAAGATGGACATGTCGGACAAGGACTGGAACGAGAACCTCGAGGTCGCCATCAGAGAGATATTCGAGCTCACCGTATCCCTGGGCGGGACGATCTCGGGCGAACACGGCATCGGATACTCCCAGAAGCGGTACCTCCCCCTCGCGTTCTCCCCCGAGGAGATCCTGCTGATGAAGCAGATCAAGCGGACGTTCGACCCCAAAGGTATTCTGAATCCCGGAAAGATC
>CAZYCB010000166.1:0-22353 GCA_964645735.1 uncultured bacterium
CTAAAGCCACCCTTTTTTCCTGAAGATCACGAGGCAGGTCAAACTCACGCCGAGCGAGACGATCCAGAAGAGCGGATACCCGAGCTTCCATCCCAGCTCGGGGAAGTACTTGAAGTTCATTCCATAGACGCCGGCAAGAAAAGTAATCGGGGCGAAGATCGTGGCGAAGATCGTGAGGATCTTCATCACGGCATTCATCTTGTTGCTCATGCTGGAGAGATAGAGGTCCTGCATTCCCGAAATGAGGTCACGATAGGATTCCACGGCTTCGATCAGCTGGACGGAGTGGTCGTAGACGTCGCGCAGATACACGCCCGTCGACTTCTTTATCAGGCCGGGTTCGGCCCTTTCGAGAATGCCCGCCACTTCGCGCGTCGGCCATATGAGCTTGCGAAGAAAGATCATTTCCCTCTTGAGCTCGTGTATCGTCCGGATCGTCTTCTGCGACGGTGCTTCGGCGAGTTCGTCGGCGACCTTCTCGATTTCGTCGCCGATTTTCTCGAGCACGACGAAGTAGTGATCGAGGATGGCGTCGATGAGCGCGTAGGCGAGATAGTCCGTCCCCGACGTGCGGAGCTTGCCCGCGCCTCCCCGTATGCGCTCCCGTATGGGATCCCACACGTCGCCCTCTTCCTCCTGAAACGAGATGAGAAAGGTGGATCCGACGATCATGCTGATCTGGTCCGCGGTGATCTCGCTCTGACCCTCGGGGTACTCGAGCATCTTGAGAACGATGAACAGGTGGTCCTGGTGGTCCTCGACCTTGGGGCGCTGGTGCGTGTTGACGATGTCTTCGAGAACGAGGGGATGGAGGCCGAAGTGCTCGCCCAACCGTTTCAACCCGTCCGTATCGTGAAGGCCGTCGATGTTGATCCAGGACACGCCGGGCGTATCCCGGTACGGAAAGCACTCGTCGATCGTCGCGAGTTCCTTTTCCTCGCAGTGGGACGTGTCGAAATCGAAGACGGTGATTTTCACCCTCTTCGCTCTTCTCTCGCCGACGTATTCTACTGTGCCGGGCGGGAGCGCGACTCTCTTCTGTGTTCGCCAGAAAAGTCTGGCCACGGCGGCACCTCCTCAGCGTACCCCGTGCTCAGCGCACCCGAAAGCGGGCGCCGCCTCAGCGCGGGTCTCGTGCGGGCGTTCCGATCATGCCACAGACGGGATGGCTTTGGGGAGTAGGAAGTTGCCGCGCCCGCGCCCGTCAGGCGTCGAGGATCGCCGACTCGCCGTGGATGCGGCCCTTGCCGTGTGGTATCATCGAAAAAAGCCGCCGTCGAAAGGAGAGTCATCCTCATGGGAGAAAACAAGTTCTTCAGTCGGCTCACGCAGAAGGGCCAGGGCAAGGGGACGGGGACGTCCTCGCTCGAGGAAGAGAACAAACGGCTCAGGCGGGCCGTCGCGGAGCTCTCCATTCTGAACGACGTCGCTCTCGCCGTCGGAACCGCGGCGGATCCTCAGGAGATGGTCCAGAAGCTCGTGAGCCAGCTTCTCCGTGCCATCGGCGCGGAACAGGCGACGGTGACCCTCTTCGACCGCACGATCGAAAACACCGCGCGAACGCAGATCCGTGTAATGGCGAGCTCGACGGAGCTTCCGCAATACCACATGAACCAGGCGTTTCTGGGGTGGATGCAGCTCTACAAAAAGCCGCTCGTCATTAACGACCCCAAGAGCGACGACCGTTTCAAAGGGATCGATTGGGACCCGACGGTGGGCTCCGTCATGTGCGTTCCCCTCATGGTCAAGTCCGAGATGACGGGAGCGCTCACCGTGTACAACAAGAAAGGCGGAGGCGTTTTCACCGAAGAGGATCAGCGTCTTCTCCCCATCATCGCGATGCAGTCCGCGCAGATCATGGACAACGCGCGTCTCATCACGGAAAACGCGGGGATGCAGGAGCAGGTGAGGCTCGCGTACGACATCCAGCGAAAGCTCCTTCCCAAAGACCCGCCGGAGATCCCGGGGTACGACGTCGCGGGGACGAGCATTCCCGCTCTCACCGTGGGCGGCGATTACTACGATTTCATCGGCACGGCATCGGGAGATTGGGCGATCTGTCTGGGCGATGTGTCGGGGAAAGGACTCCCCGCGTCGCTTCTCATGGCGAACCTCCAGGCGACCCTTCGGGGACAGACGCTTGTCGATGCGGAGATCCATGAGCGCATCGAGCGTTCGAACAAGCTCATGTACCGGAGCACCGATGTGGAGAAGTTCGCCACGCTCTTCTACGAAGTTCTGAAACTCGGCACGCACGAGATCACGTTCGTCAACGCCGGTCACGAACCGGGTCTCCTGTTCAAGACCGGCGGCGCAGAAGTCGCCCGTTTGGAAACCGGGGGACTCGCCCTCGGCGTGGTCGACGATTTCCCCTACGCGCAGGAGACGGTAGCCATGGCGCCGGGAGACGTCACCGTCATCTATTCGGACGGGGTCACCGACGCGACAAACCTCTCGGATGAACCGTATGGAATGGAACGGCTCATCGCGGTCGTGACAGAACATCTCGGCGAGCCCGCGCAGATCATCGTCGATCGAATCGTCGAGGCGGTGAATATCCATGCAAAAGGGGCCCCGCAGCTCGACGACATCACCGTCGTGGTGGTGAAGAGGGTGAAGTAGGGGGGCAAAGCGCCTCCCTGCGGCAGATCCGGCCCCCTGCTCCAGCATCCCCGAATTTTAACTAATTTATACACAACAAGATATAGCGTTTTCTCCCGAATTGGCACTCTACACAGCAGACTGCTACTTGCCAAAATCCGCCAATTGTGTATCATACCTAAGTCAGCATCCGATCCTCATGGAACGACCACGGGTCAGCAATCACGGGTGCTCGGTACCAGCAACAATCAACCCATACGAACAACGCGGAGGTGGACCAGTGCAAATTCGTCCTCTAGGAGACCGTGTGTTAGTGAAGCCGATCGATGAACCCGAGACGAAGAAGGGTGGCATCATCATTCCCGACACGGCCAAGGAGAAGCCCCAGAAGGGTGAAGTCGTCGCCGTTGGCAAAGGCCGTATCCTCGACTCCGGCGAGAGAGTGGCGCTCGAAGTGAAAAAAGGCGACAAAGTGCTTTTCCGGAAATACTCCGGCACGGAGATCAACATCGAAGAAGAGAAGTACCTCATCCTCGGAGAGAGCGACATTCTCGCGATGATCTAATCAACGGACATTCCGACCAAGCGAACAGGAGGAAACAAGAATGGCGAAAATACTCATCTACGACGCCGAAGCGAGAGAGAAGCTAAGAGCGGGCGTCGACAAACTGGCGAACGCTGTGAAGATCACGCTGGGGCCGAAGGGCCGCAATGTGATGATCGACAAGAAATTCGGAAGCCCGACGGTAACGAACGACGGCGTGACGATCGCCAAGGAGATCGATCTGGACGATCCGTTCGAAAACATCGGCGCCCAGATCGTCAAAGAAGTGGCGACGAAGACCCACGACGTAGCGGGTGACGGAACGACCACGGCGACGATCCTCGCGCAGAAGCTCATCCACCTCGGCATCCGGAACGTGACCGCAGGCGCGAACCCGATGGCGCTCAAGCGCGGCATTCAGAAGGCCGTGGAAGTCGTCGTGGACGACGTGCGCAAGCGTTCGAAGCAGATCAAGACGCGCGACGAGATCTGCAGCGTCGCGACGATCAGCGCGAACAACGATCCGGAAATTGGCAACCTCATCGCGGACGCGATGGAGAAGGTCGGCAAGGACGGCGTGATCACCGTCGAAGAGGCGAAGGGGATGGATACCACGCTGGAAGTGGTGGAAGGAATGCAGTTCGACCGCGGCTACGTGTCGCCGTACTTCGTGACCGATCCGGAGCGGATGGAGTGCGTGATGGAAGACTCGTCGATCCTGATCCACGACAAGAAGATTTCTTCGATGAAGGACCTTCTGCCGATTCTGGAAAAAGTGGCGCAAGTCGGACGGCCGCTCGTCGTGATCGCGGAAGATGTCGAGGGAGAGGCGCTCGCCACCCTCGTCGTGAACAAGCTCCGCGGGACGCTCAAGGTCGTTGCCGTGAAGGCCCCGGGCTTCGGCGACCGCCGCAAGGCGATGCTCGATGACGTTGCGATCCTCACCGGCGGACGCGTGATCAGCGAGGAAGCCGGTTTCAAGCTCGAGAACGCGACGATCGCGGACCTCGGGCGGTCGAAGCGGATCACGATCACCAAGGACGACACGACAATCGTCGAGGGCGCGGGCAAAGCGGCGGACATCAAGGGCCGCATCGCCCAGATCAAGCGCCAGATCGACGACACGACGTCCGAGTACGATAAAGAGAAGCTCCAGGAGCGGTTGGCCAAGATGGCCGGCGGCGTCGCGGTGATCAACGTCGGCGCGGCGACCGAGGTCGAGATGAAAGAAAAGAAAGCGCGCGTCGAGGACGCTCTCGCGGCGACCCGTTCGGCGGTCGAGGAGGGCATCGTCCCGGGCGGCGGCATCACGCTGCTCCGCGCAACGAAGGGGCTCGCGAAGCTCGAGCTCCAGGGCGACGAGGCCATCGGCGCGGATATGGTCCGCAAGTCCCTCGAAGAACCGGTCCGCCAGATCGCGGCGAACGCGGGCGCGGAGGGGTCTCTCGTCGTCGAGCAGATCCTCAAGAGCCCGGTTGACGTCGGTTACAACGCGGCCGCGGACAGGTACGAAGACATGATCAAGGCCGGCATCGTCGACCCGACGAAGGTCACTCGCGCCGCCCTCCAGAACGCGGCGAGCGTCGCGGCTCTCTTCTTGACGACCGAAGTCGTCATCACCGAGAAGCCGGAGAAGGACAAAGCGCCGGCCATGCCGCCCGGAGGCGGAATGGGCGACATGTACTAGACATGCAGGAATCGTTACGCGCTCGAACCGGAGACGCCGCGCGTCTCGGAGCGCGGCCCTCGCCGGTTCGACTCGTGTGACGCCCAACAACGACGCGCCACCCTGGTGGAAACATCGGGTGGCGCGTTGGTCTTCCGGGCCCGATTGGACTGTTGAGCCAAAAGGGCGCGGGTGTATCATGGAAACGCAGGTGACGAGCGATGAAGAACATCGACTTTGAGAGAATCGCCGCCAGCTGGGCGGCGCAGGGGTACAGTTGCGACCTGTGGGTCGATCCCCCCGGACAGCAGTGGGAGGATTTTCTTCACGACGTGGACGAAGTGGTCGTCGTCGTCGAGGGAGATATGGAGTTCGAGATCGAGGGTGCGGTCTGCCAACCTAAAGTCGGCGAGGAGATCTTCATACCGGCGGGCACCGTGCATTCGACGCGAAATCGCGGCAAGACCGTCGCCCGCTGGCTCTACGGGTACAAGTCGAGCGGAGGGCAAGAGTCGGTTCACTAAGGCGTTCACCAGGACGACGGTGTTCGGAAGGACGGAGGCCGACGTGAAGTACCAGAAACTCGGGAACAGCGGACTTCTCGTATCGAAGATCTCGTTCGGGGCGATGACGTTCGGACACGGGGTGCTCGTTCCGGGGATCACCAACGCCATAGACCAGGCGACGGCCGACAAGATGGTGGCCCGATGCCTCGACGCCGGCGTGAACCTCTTCGATACCGCAGACGCCTACCTCCGGGGCGAATCGGAGATCATGCTCGGAAAGGCACTCGGGCCGCGCCGCAAAGACGTGATCATCTCGACGAAAGTCGGACTCCGGACGAGCCCGAACCTCATGGACGTGGGGCTTTCCTTCCGTCACATCGTGTCGGCGTGCGAGGCGAGTTTGAAGCGCCTCGGCACCGAATACATCGATCTCTATCAGATCCACATCCCCGATCCGCGCACGCCGTTCGAGGAAACCGCCGCGGCCCTCGATTATCTCGTCAATCAGGGAAAGGTGAGGTACGTGGGGTTCTCGAACTTCCCCGCCTGGATGGTCGCCCACTACGTTGGACTGCAGGAACGCCGCGGTCAGGCCCGTTTCGTTGCGGGTCAAATGTACTACTCGCTCCTCGGCCGCGATCTCGAGCTCGAACTTGTTCCCTGCTTTGACACGCTGGGGATCGGTGTCGTCGGATGGGGTCCGCTCGCCGGAGGATTTCTCTCGGGCAAATACACGCGCGAAAACCCGTCGCCGAAAGGCGCCCGGCGCGAGAAGTATTCCTTTCCGCCCATCGATATCGAGATGGGGTACGAAGTCGCCGGCGTTCTGCAGAGAGTCGCCGATCAGCACGGAGTTTCGCCCGCGCAGATCGCGATCGCGTGGACGCTCACGCGGCCGTTCATATCGACGGTCCTCGTGGGAGCGACGCGTTTGGACCAGCTCGAGTCCAACCTCGGCGCGTCGGACGTACGCATGGACGACGTGGACATCGGAGCGATCGACAATCTCACGCGCCCCAGACAGGTCTATCCCGGATACATGCTCGCGCTCGGATACGACACTCTCGCCGCCGAAGCGATGAGGCCGTGACGCACGCGGGCGTCATTTCTTGCTCGGCGCCTCGTCATCGGGAAATGGCCCCGGCCCCCACGAGTACTCGGCAATGCGCTCGTTCTGCGGGCGAGTCATCTGCAGCAAGTGAGCGGCGGTGCGGCTGTCCACGACGACGTGAGTCACGAGCCTCTGCTCCTGAGCCAGCGTCGTATGGAGCACCTTCACCTTCGAACGCTTGCACATACCGCACGGTCCCAACATCAGCAGCACGCTCCCGCCCCCCTCGATGAACCTGGGGAGGTCCGTGAGCTCCATCAGCGTTAGCGCACGGAACTCCGTCTCCGCCGTGATCGGTCCGTTCCTGCCGAGGGGGCGCCACATCAAATCGACCTCGCCGCCCAGCTCGCAGATCTTCTTCACCGAGTCCGGTGACGATCGTTCCATGCATACGCGAAGCGAGCTGTGCTCGTCATCCCAGTCGGACCCCGACGTGACGATGATGTCGATCCTCGCTGCCTCGGTGTAGGCCTCCTGGATCTCGAGCGTCTCCATGATCCTCTCGATGTCGCGGGTCCGTACCATCGCGGGTGCGTGGAGTCCCACGAACCCCACTTCGACTTCGAAAACGGGGGGAGAGATGAAGTAGGAAAAATAGGTATTGGGAGACGTCGTAGGATTCCCCTTGTCGTGCCCCGTGCACATCGCGTGGAAGACGATTCGCTCGGGCAGATCATCCGCCGGATATCGCAAGATCTCGGCGAAAGCCTGAGCGACTTGCCGCACCGACATTCCCGCTGCAAACCCGATGTGTATTTCACCGGGATGGCTGCCGGAGCGATGACGTTCCTGAACCATTCTCAAAAGCATGCTCGCCGCCTCACGAGCTACGTCGACGGAATTCGTCGTGTGGACGACGCTGACTTCGTCGAGCCACCTGTGCTCCCTGGCGATCTTGGACGCGTAGACGAGCTGTTGAGGCGGCGTGTACGTCAGACGGCCGTGCTTAGCGGCCCGCTGGAGAATTCTGTATGGGATCGCACGTGTCATCGTGCCCGCAACGCCGTAGCGTTCCTTCATCGCTTCGACGATCTCAGGCACCGTGTAGCCGTGTGTGATGTACCACATGACAGCGGTTTCTCTCTCTGTCTCGTCGAGCTTGAGCACGTGGCCATTCGCATCGCGCTGCCGCGCGCAACCGACACGATCGTCCAATTCGAAGCGAGCGTCTGCCTGCTTGCGCGATTCCGCGTCGGCGAGCTGCCTGCGTGATTTCTTGCGGTCAATCCGCTTCCGCGGTCCCTTCGCAGTGACTTTTTTGCGCGACCTGCTCTCGAGAACTTTCTTGCGTGATTTCTTCTTGGCGGCCATGGCCTCCTCCTTGGCGTTGACGACCTTTCCCGATCGCACGATGGAATGCACTGTCTACCTTCGGCTTAGTCCGGCGGCAGCACAGAATCGAACATCGTCCTCGCAACTGTGCCGCATGGGCGCTCAGCGATGGTGACGAATTCGGATATTGCGACCCCCCCTGTAACAGTTAGGCATCAAAACTCCCAGCAGGCTCCCCTACTCGCACAACAAAACGACGTTGTCCGTGTTCTGTTCATGAAAATTTTATATGGCGTACTTGCACTTGCAACGATGAGCGCCTTGTGCTTTATTCCAAGGGAACGTGTGAACAGTTGACTAAGAAAGTGCCAGGTTGGTTCGTGACGAAGCCGCGCCGCAGGCACATTTGCCGGGAGTGTACCATACCGGGGGGTCGAGGTCAAGCGGCAAAACCGAGGGCGCGGAGCGTGCCGCGGCGGAGGTGCTCAGACATGCCGTATCTCTGGTTCGTTGAAGAAGAAAGCCGCTGGAGGGCGATGCCTCTCTCTAAAGCGCCGGTCGACGTCGGCGCCGGCGTTCCGCAACCACTGGCGCCGGAAGGCTTTCCGATTCACGCGATGGAAGATCGCCGTCGAAACGCCGGCGTGATCTGTGCCGCCGGCGAAGGGCCCTCTTCTATAAGCGTTCTTGTCTGGGGTCCGGAGAAGACGGTCCGTGTGAACGGGTGGGTGTTGACGACGGGGCTTCGCGTCCTCGGCGACAAAGACGAGATCCGGATCGGCGACGGGACTCCCCTTTTCTTCTCCTCGGAGAGCGTGGCCGAAATCCAGAACTTCCCTGGAAGCGAGCGCGAGATCTTCTGCCCGAGGTGCACGCTGCCGATCGAGAAGGGCAAAGCGGTCGTTCGGTGTCCGAAATGCCAGACCCTTCACCACCAGGACGCCGAGCTCGGGTGTTGGACGTACGCGGAAGGCTGCGCCGTGTGCGCCCATCCGACCGCCATGGATGGGGGCTTCCATTGGAGGCCGGAGGAAACGTGGCAGTAATCGACGGAATGGAGGGTAAGATGCACAGCGGTAACCATATCTGCCTCATCGGCTTGGGAAATATCGGATCGCACGTTGTCGGGCATCTCGCGCGGATGGCCGATGTGGGCCGTGTGACGCTCATCGATCGGGACGTGTACGAAGCCCAGAACCTCGTCGGTCAGGACATTACGGCGGCGGAGGTGGGAGAAACCAAAGCACGAGTGCAAGGCCGGCGGATCCAGCGGATCGCCCCGGAGCTCGAGGTCGAGGCGATAGCGGATTCCGTCGAGGACATCCCGGTCGGCGCGATGAGGAGCGATGTGATCCTCGCGGGGCTCGACTCGAAACGCGCGCGTCAGATCGTCAATGAACGGGCGTGGCTTCTTGGGGTCCCTTGGGTGGACGGCGGTGTGGAGGCCGACGGGCTCCTGGCGCGCGCGACGGTGTACCTCCCCGGCGAGAACGCTCCGTGCATCGAGTGCGCGTGGGGTCCTCGGGACTACGAGACGATCGAACAGCAGTTTCCGTGCGGCGGCGGAAGAGCGGATGTCCCGGCGACCCGCGCTCCCTCGGCACTGGGAGGGCTTGCGGCGTCGCTCGTTGCGATCGAAGCCGAGCGGCTGCTCTCCGGCGTCCGGAATCCGGACGACAGCGGACATTCGATTCTCGTCGACGCGCGGCATGGCCGGTCTTATCCGACGACGCTTGTCTTCAACACGACGTGTCTGATGCCCGGTCATCGCGATGCACCGGCGGCCGTGATCGGGGAGTGCCGTGACGACATCGCTCTCGGCGAGATTCTCGACGGCGCCGGGAGTCTCCGCGTTCCGGGACAGTCGTTTGCCACGGCTCTCACCTGCGGGCGCTGCGGTGACCGGTGCGAGGAGGTCCGGCTGATCGTATCGCTTCGCACGCGGCCGGCCCCCGTGTGCAGCCGATGCGGCGGCGAGATGGTCGCGTCCGGGTTCGACACGACCGACGAGCTCCGTCCGGCGGATCTCCCGGCGCGCGTTCTGTCGAGCTCGCTTCGCGATCTGGGGATCCGCCCCAGAGACTGGCTCCGTGCGAGCGCTCCGGACGGTGTCGCACGCATCTTGGAAGTCGTGGATAAGCGTTCGTGTTCGAGAGGCACACGCGAAGGAGGGAGCCCATCATGAACGATCCGGTGTTCACGGCATTTCTGACGCGTCAACACGATGAAGCCGCGGCGCTCGCTGCGGCAAGCGACCTCGTGGATGTCGTTCCTATCGGGTCGCTCCCGTACCAGCGCCACATCCTGAGGCTCTCGTGCCGTGGTCTCGTTCACGGAGAGAAGGGGGTCGAAGAGGCGGAGCGGTTCGACGTCGGGATCTATTTCCCGGCGGATTATCTCCGGCGCGCGCAGCCCGGCGAAGTGATCACCTGGCTGTGGCCCGTGAAAGTGTTTCATCCGAACATCATGCCGCCGTTCCTCTGCCCGGGACGTCTGAAGCCGGGGACGTCACTCGTGGAGATCATCTATCAGGTGTTCGAGATTGTGAGCTGGCAAAAAGTCACGATGACCGAGCGGAATGCGCTCAACCGCGACGCCTGCGTGTGGGCACGGAAGAACATCGGGCGATTCCCGATCGACACGCGCGGGCTCAAGCGGGACACGGTTCGTTTTCGCGTCAAGGACGCTCCGAGAGACACCTCGAGAGAGGAGGCGCGATGACCACGCGTTACGCGACGCTGGAAAAAGAGATCGCCGACGCGCTCTGGACACTCGGCCGAGACGTCGAGTCGTCTTCGAAGGGCCGGTGGCGGTGGTGCGTGGACGACAGCGGCAAGGCGCCCGTAGACGTACGCCTGGAGGACGACTGGTTCACGTGTCAGCTGGCCGTGCCGCCCCCGTCGTCGGACGAGGAGCTGTGGCGGCTCGCCGAACGGCACGCGTTTCTCGACGGCGCGTGCAGAGTCATTGTCGAGCCGCGCGATAACTCTTTTCACATCCGCGAGGACGTACCGGTAACGGAAAACGGCGAGTTTGGCGGAGAGTGCCGCCGCGCACTCGAAATCGTGATATCCGCTCGTCGCACGTACCTGAAGTCGAACGGAGACGGCGGTGTCCGCGGGATAGAAGAGAAGAACGCGCAGCGAGAACGGGAAGTATCCGCGCAAGCCGGCGGAACAAACGAGGCGGATCCGCCCGCCGTTCCCACGCCGGATGCTGCGGCCGTCAAGGACGCCTGCATCGAAGCGGGCTGGCGCTGGTCCGAAAGGGAAGGAAGCGAACCGTGGGTGGAGATCGATGTTCCTCAGGGGTCCCGCAAGATCGGCGTGGAGACATTCTCCGGCAAGGGCTGTCGTCTGAGCGTCCAGCTCGCCCGGTTCAAGTCGCTCTCGGGGACGAGCCGTGCAGCCGTCGCGGGGTTTCTTCTCACGGCGAACGCATTCGTTCGTTTCGCGCGGGCGGGCGTCGAGGAAATGGAGAACGGCGTGGAAGCGTTCTGCGAAGTGTGGATCGACGAGCGGCCGACACCGGCGATTGTCGGGCACGCGCTCGCCAGTCTGTCGGTCGGATGTCGTCTCTGTGAAAAAGAACTCCAGGTGCTCGGGGACGAGAACGTTGCCCGAATGTTCCTGGATTTGCGGGGGCCGTTCGTCGAAACCAAAGATCGGTTTCCGCATGAGAGGGTCCCTGTTCGTCAGGGATGATGGCCGAGAACCCCAAACGCGAGGGAGGTGACCTCATGGCTCAAGTCGCTGCTGAATTCGAGCTCACCGTGAGCGATACGTCGCAGCAGAAGATCGTCTCGGTCGAAGGCGTTTCGGCCCAAGCGTCCGTGGGCGACATCGTTCAGAAGTTTCTGGACGAACTCAATTTGCCCCGCAACGACGCGCACGGCCAATCGCTCTCGTACCAGGCGTTGCTCAATCGTGAGGCGCGGCATCTGCGCGCCGACGAACGAGTGGGCGACGCATTGATCAACGGCGACTGGCTCACGCTGCATCCCGACGTGGATGCAGGCTAGGTAGCAGCTCGGCCCGGTGGCGGCTCGCCGCCGACCGGCGCCCATCGAGGATGTGATCCATGACTGCGCAAAAGTACCGATACGCGATGAGGGTGTACAGGGCCGACGGGTCCTGCGTGGGACAAGTGGCCACCGCGGTGGATTGGGAGCCGGCCATCGAATCGGCCTGGCTCGACGGCGTTCGCCGCGGGGTTCTCGCGACGACCGACGGAACGCGAGCGTCGGTGGTTCGGCCTCTCTGGCAGGCGGAGAACGGAGAGCCGTACGTGAGGGGTTTCCGCGTGACGATACCGTCCGACGAGCGAGACGGCATCTCCGAGGATTTCACGATCGCGTATCTGAGAACCATGGTAAGGCGCGTTCTGAACGATCTTCTCCACGATGGCCACCTGAAGGAGAACGAAACGGTTCGATACCAGTTCGTCGCGTTCTTCGACGAAGCGCACGCCAAAGCCGGGCCGAGCTCGCCGTTCACCACACGTGAGGTGGTTCCGATACTGCCGATCGAGGAGTCGAAGTTCTCCGATGTCGCCGCCGGCGGGGATAACGGCGGCCTCGATGGGGAAGACTCTGCCGGTGCAGCGTCCGGCGCGGGCGCCGCGCAACCGGTGCCGGACAATGCAGCGCAGGCCGTGGACATCCCCATCGTCGTGTCGCAGCGGGTCCTCGACGAGACTCGCGACCTCGCGCGCAGAGCGAGGCCCAACGAAACGGGAGGGATTCTCATCGGCCATCTGCACCGCGATACCGAGTCGAACGAACTCTTCGCGGAGATCACGGGACAGATCCCCGCAGTGCACGCGATGGGGAATGTCGACCGGCTGACCTTCACGGCCGAGACGTGGGCGGCGGCAGGGCGGGCGCTCGAGCTTCGAAATCGCGGCGAGACCTATCTCGGGTGGTGGCACTCGCACCCCGTGCGAGAGTGGTGCCGGGATTGTCCGAAGGAAAAACGGGAGGCCTGCTCGCTCTCTCGGGGTTTCCTGAGCGCCGACGACCGTCAGCTGCACCGTGTGGCCTTTCCGCGCGCATACACGTGCGCGCTCGTCGTGAGCGATGTGGACGACGAGACTATCGAACATGCGCTCTTCGGTTGGCGCCGAGGCGTTCTCGAGCGGAGAGGATTTCACGTGAGCGGCAACGCGCGGCTCGTTCACATGGAAGGGCCGACGGCCAGCGCGAGTGAACTCGAATCAACGGATGCTCAATCGGATGGACTCGAATCAGAAGGAGGCGATCATGCCGAGGAATGCTCGTCCAACGACCGAAGAAGACGGTCTGATCGAAATGCTTCTGCATGAGGAGCACATGCCCCTCGACGCGAAATGCGATCATCTTCGCGCGATTCGCAGGATGTCGGACGGGGCCGGGACGCGTGCCGACCAGGTGCTGCTGGGACAGATCGATCATTTTCGCAAGGGGCTTCGCGAAGCGAAGGCGCTCCAGGAGCAGATCAGGGCATCGTACGAGGAACTCGAAGAGGCGTACAAACGCCAGAGCGCCCCTCCCCTCTACCCCGCGACTTTTCTCGAGCATCGAACGTTCGGGGAAAAGGCGACAGCGCTCGTGTGTTACGACAACTCGCGGAGATTCGTCAGCTTCGCCGACGATTTCGACGGCGCGACGCTGAAAGCGGGCGAGCGGATCCTGCTCTCCAGCGAGCTCAACATGATCGTCGACCATGTGACCTGTTCGCTCCTCGAAGACGGCGAGACGGCGATGTTCGAGAGATACACGGCCGATGGGCGGTTGGTGCTGAGCCGCCGCGACGAGGAGGTCATCGCGAGCGCGAGCGGCTGGCTCCGCGAAACGACTCTCAAAAAGGGCGACGAGGTCCGTTGGAGTTCAGCCGCGGGAGTCGCCTTCGAGAAAATCGACCGTTCGTCGGGAGACCATCTTTTCCTCGAGGCGATTCCGAAGCTCACTTTCGCAGATATCGGCGGCCTGGACACTGTCGTCGAGGATCTCAAAAACATCGTACTCCTCCAGCTCCTCCATGGGGATCTCGCGGGATCGTACGGCGTTCGCCCGGAAAAGGCCGTGCTCCTCGTGGGCCCGCCGGGGACGGGCAAGACGATGCTCGTCAAAGCGCTCGTCAACTGGCTCGCGACGCTGTCGCCGACGGGCGACGCGAAGTTCATCAACATCAAGCCGGGCGGCTTGGAGAGCATGTGGTACGGGCAGACCGAAAAGAACATACGCGATGTGTTCAGCATGGCGCGGGAGGCGGCGGCGGCCGATCCGAGCTGCCCCGTCGTGATGTTCTTCGACGAAGTCGATTCGATGGCGGCGGCTCGCGGAGGAGACATCAACCGCGTGGACGACAAGAAGGTCGATTCTTTCGCGGTAGAGCTCGACGGTCTCGAGGAGAGGGGGAACATCCTCGTCATCGCGGCGACAAACCGGCGCGATATCCTCGACTCGGCCCTCATCCGGTCCGGGCGCCTCACCGACAGAGTGATCGAGGTCGGGCGACCCAACCGTTCCGGCGCGCGCGCGATTTTTTCGAAGTACTTCCGCGAGGATATGCCCTTCGTATCGGATTCGGGGGAGGAGTGCGACGGCCCGAAGGAAATCATCGAATCCATGCTATCGAGGCTGTACTCGCCGAACGGCGAAGGGGACGTCGCGCGGCTGACGTTTCGGGACGGAACGAAACGGATGATCAAAATCCACGAAGTCCTGACGGGGGCGACCATCGCCAAGCTCGCCGGTGACGCGGCGCGAAGGGCCTGTTTGAGGGAGATCGAGACCGGGCAACGAGGGATTCGGTTGGAGGACGTGTCAGCGGCCATCGCCGACGAAATGGAAACCGTGGGCCGCATGCTCACACCGACCAACTGCTTCCATCACCTGACGGATCTTCCGCACGACGCGGATGTCGTCAACGTCGAGCCCGTGCGGCGCCGACCCGCCAACGTCCTCCGGTACGTGAGGGTCGCGTGAGGAGCGCCGTCCGAACAGGCGAGGCCGATGGTCGACGAGGCTGACGATCGAAGGGAGCCAATCGATGCGAGAGCAGGAAGAGAAGAAGGCCGAACGGACGGAACGGCGTCCCTCCCATGTGCTGCCGAAGCTCATCGGATGCGACGCCGAGGTGGGAAACTTCATCAGCGGTCAGGAGGGCGGCACAGACACAGCGAAAGAGGCGTCTCGCGCGATCATCCGTGAGATAAAAGGGCACGCCGGCCGCGACCGCGGGCGCTTGGCGGATTGCCTCTGCGACGAGTGCGAGTCCGACCGGCGGAGCGCCCGGAGAAACGCGAACCGCGGCTATTGCTCGCGCGTGGAAAACGACGGCACGGTGACGGTCTACTTGAGCCCGGGTTACTCCGTCGACCCCATCCACGGGGGCGGCGACGGGGATAGCGGCGATCGGGACGAAGGAGTCCGTGATCACGATCGGATCCATCTCCCCGAGAACGGCGGGTGCGTGTACATCGATCTCGATCACGTCGAGCTGTGCCTGCCCGAAACGCGGAGTGCGTTCGACTATGTCGCTTGCTGGCACGCGGCCTTGCGGATCCTACGGAGGGCGCTCCACGCCGCGAACTGCAAGCGCCCCGAGGGCGAGAAGATCCACGTGCTCGTCAACAACAGCGACGGCGAAGGCCACTCGTACGGAAGCCATCTCAACTTCCTGATCTCCGAGAGAACGCGCCAGAACATCTTCGAGCGGAGAATGCAGTATCTGCTCTATCTCGCGGCGTACCAGGTGTCGAGCATCCTCTTCACCGGTCAGGGCAAGGTGGGCTGCGAGGACGGCTCGCGGGGAGTCGACTACCAGCTCGCTCAGAGGGCCGATTTCTTCGAGCAGATCGTCGGGCCGCAGACGACTCACGCGCGCCCTATCGTGAACAGCCGCGACGAGGCCCTTTGCGGGACGTACGAGTACCGCCGGAGAGAGCCGAGGCCGGCGGAGGGCGAGATGGCTCGTCTGCACGTGATCTTTTTCGACAGCACGCTCTGTCATGTGTCGACCCTTCTCAAGGCCGGAGTGATGCAGATCATTCTCGCCATGATCGAGGCCGAGAAGGTGAATCCGCGGCTGATTCTCGACGATCCTGTCGCCGCGGTGAAGGTCTGGAGCCGGGACACGAGCCTTCGATCGAAGATGACATTGTGCTCGGGACGGCGTGTGACCGCGCTCGATCTCCAGTTCATGTTTCTCGAGGAAGCGATGCGTTTCGCCGGACGCGGAGGGCTCGACGGGATCGTCCCTCGTGCTGCGAAGATCCTCGATCTCTGGGCGGACACGCTGGGCAAGCTCCGCATGCGCGATCTCGCCAGCCTGTCGAGGCGGCTCGACTGGGTGCTCAAGCTCTCCGTTCTCGAGGGGCTGCGCCACGACCGGAAAGACATTCACTGGAAACATCCGGTGATGAAGCAGCTCGATCATCTCTACTCGAGCTTGGATCCCGACGAAGGTCTCTTCTGGACGTTCGATGCAGAGAAGGTCGTCGAACACGTCGTGAGCGAAAAGGACATCGAGTATTTCCTTTCCAACCCGCCGGCGGATACACGCGCGTGGACGAGAGCGATGCTCCTCCGGCAGGCGGGTCCCCATCGGACCGCCGGCATCGACTGGGACTATGTCCGCTGCATCGTGAGGGACGAGATCGGATGCTTCCAGCACCGAACCGTGGATCTGGCGGACCCGTTGGGATTCACCAAGGACTGCTCCCGGGCGATCTTCGAGGAAGGCGCGCCGCTGGAATCCATCGTCAGCGCGCTCCAGGCAAACGCCTCGAACGACTCGAGGCGACCGGGCGAGACCGAAACGAACGCACCCGTCGTGCCGACACGGCGGGTGCCAAACGAGAGGAGGCACTAGCATGACGACGCGGGAAAGAAGAATCGACGATACCGAACGGCGGCCGAGGGTGCGCCCCGGCGAGGCGGACACGGGCGAACGGATGAATGTTCCTCGCGGCAGCGCGCAGGAACTTCTCAATGCCGCCGATGAAATCATTTCGAAGGCGCTCTCGTCCGACAGCGAGGCGTTCCTCAAAGCGACGAGACAGCAGGGGGGCGAGTAGTCGCCGGTTGCGCCCCCAGCGCTCGGGGAAAGGAGTCCCGTGGGAAGAATGCTGATGGGAGTCGAAACGGAGTACGCGCTCGGCGGCCAGTTCCGGGACGCGAGCATACGCGCGCTCCTCGAAATCATCTCGCAGGACGTGCCCAGCATGTCCGGCGTCACGCCGAGCGATCGCTTCTTCTCGAACGGCTCGCGGTTCTACGTGGATGCCGGGCCCCATCCCGAACTCGACACTCCCGAGTGCACGAACCCGACGGATGTGGTGCGGTACCTGCGCGCCGGCGACCGCATGCTCGCCCGCGCGATGAGCAGGTTCCCCGCTCCGCTGTGCACGGATCCCGGCATCGGGCTCTACAAGTGCAACGTCGATTACAGCGGGGGGAAGACGACCTGGGGGAGTCACGAGTCGTACTTGCACGTTTCTCCCCCAGGCCTGTTTCCGGATCGGCTCGTGCCGCACCTCGTCTCGCGCGTCGTCTTTGCGGGCGCGGGGGGATTCAACCCGTTCTGCGATGGGATCGAGTTCACGCTCTCGCCGCGCGCGAAACATCTCGTCACGGAAATCGCCGGGTCGTCCACGAGCGAGCGGGGGATTTTTCACACGAAGAACGAGTCGCTTGCCCGCCGGGGATTCCACCGCCTGCATTTCATCTGCGGCGAGAGCCTCTGTTCGGAAATTGCGAGCTGGCTGCGCGTGGGGACGACGGCTCTCGTCGTTGCGCTCATCGACGCCGGCCTCTACCCCGATCCGCCGCCCCGTTTGAGCGCCCCGATCGGGGCACTTCGCGGATTTGCCGCGGACCCGACGTGCCGCGCGACCGCCGAGATGGAGGACGGCCGCCGATTGACAGCCGTACAAATTCAGCGGCATTACCTCGACGCGGTCAGCGAGCACCGGACGCACGAGCGCATGCCGGAATGGACGGGAGACGTCTGCGACGTGTGGGCATCGATGCTCGAAGCCGTCGAGCGCGCCCCCGAGTCGCTCTCCACCACGCTCGACTGGGCGATCAAGCTGGCAGTCTTCAAGAAAAGAGTGGCGCAGAGAAGCATACGGTGGGAGGACCTGCCCGCGTGGAATCACGTGATCAAGACGATCGTGATCGCCGTACAGGAGTCGTTGTACAAGGGAAGGGCGACGGTCGAACTGGTGCTCGGCCAGGAGGCGAAGCCGAGTCCCATCTCCGGTACTATCGAGGCGCTCACTCCGTACGTGGAAAGCCACTCGCTCTCGTGGGACATGCTCAGGCCGGTCGTCAACCTGAGGAGAGAGCTTTTCGAGCTGGACTTTCGATTCGGGCAGATCGGAGAAGCGGGGCTCTTCGAACAGCTCGAACGGAGCGGCGTTCTCACGCACGGGGCCCCCGGGGTCTCGAACATCGAAGAGGCGATCACCGAACCGCCCTCCGAGGGACGCGCTCACGTGCGGGGGGAGTTCATCAAAACGTGCGCGGACCGCGAGAATTACACGTGTTTTTGGGACTCGATTTGCGACGCCAGGGAACGCCGTGTGCTCGACCTCTCGAACCCTTTCGTTCGTCAGCCCAGATGGAAGCCTCTGGTTGAGAAGAGCCCCGTCAGCGAAGATCCGCTACAGATGCTGTTCGAGATTCGCCGGCGCATCGGGTGAGCCGAAGAGCGTCCGGGATACGGACGATCAGCACAACCCTTCCACTCCGCGGCTTTCCTCTTCGTACGACCAGCCTGGGCCGCGGCGTTTGTCTTTCAGGATCTGCAGCGCCCACGTGAATCTGTCAAAGCCGGTTTTTTTCGCGCTCGCTTCGCCGCGGATCGAAACCAGCGATCCGATCGAAGGCGTATCCCGGCGTTTCTTCGTCATGCAGAGAAGCGCGGTGCGGTGTTTCTTCGCCAGCCCCACGAGGCGGGACTGAACGGGGATCGGCATTTCCCAGTCGGTGCCGAGGTCGAGAACCACGACGGCGAACGCTCCGGAGCGAAGCAGCCAATCGGCGACTCGCGCGGCGGACGCCCCGTTAGGGACGAGGACGACGGGGAGCGACTCGAGATCGAGTCCCGAAGCGGCGGCATCGGGCGGGAAAAAAGTCGAAGGGCCCGCGGCCACCCACGCGGCCGGCTCGCCGCGGTGCTGGGCCTCGAGAATGATCGATACGGCGGCGGAGATGGAAGCGGTCTCTCCATCGCTCGAAAGCTCGGCGAAGCGTCCGGAGAGAAGGTCGAGGTTCCATTCGCTGGGAACGGGCTCGCGTGACGGGATTTGCTGTATACCGAGCCGTGCGATGAGAGACGAGAGGTCCGCCGATGCGAGATCGCTTTTCACTGGTATAGGCCTTTCGCGAAAAATCTGCAGGAATCACCCGCGCCTCGATTTCCCTCCGCGAAAGTCTTTTCACATTACTTCTGCGAAAACTCCGGAGGCGGTTTCTCTCCGTTCTACCGCGCGGGTGATTCGAGGTGACGCCGGATTTCGATCACTTTGCCGAGGATCGTGCACTCGTTGGGACCTGGAATGATGGGCTCGAAAACCGGGTTTTCAGGGTGGAGCTCGATGCGTCCCCGGCGGAGACGAAGCCGTTTCACGGTCGCTTCGTCGCCGATGAGAGCCACGACGATCTCGCCCGATTGAGCGGTGGATTGCGACCGCACGATCACGATGTCTCCGGGGAAGATGCCTGCTCCGGTCATGCTTTCCCCGTGGACGCGGAGGGCGAAGAGCTGGCCGCTGCCCGTCGGGTGGGCCTGATACGAGACACTCAGTCCAGTGTCCTCGGTGGTGGCGCTGGGTGGTTGTGGTGGTGGTGAGGCGCCACGCATTTTCGACAGGCGGCTGCCGGGCCTTTTGAAGGAGGCAACCTTGGAGGGAGCAGCGGCTGCTCCTAGCCCTCGCGCTTGAACGGGGATGTACCCTTCAGGATCTTCGATCGCCGCGTTGAGTCCACCCGCGGGGACCCGCCCCAAGAGCGGGACGAACGTCGTGGGAGACTCTCGGGCGGCGTTCCTCGGGAGCGAGTAGCCCCGAGCCTTGCCCTTTTGCTTGACGAGCTTGCCTTCGGCGACAAGACGCCGAAGATGTTCCTGGGCGGTTTGAACCGCTTGAAAACCGAACTGTTCCTGTATCTCGCGCACCGTGGGCGGGAGACCTTCCAGGAGGCGCTGACGGACGAACCGGTAAATGAGTTCCCGGGTTTTCCCGGGTGGGGTCTTGGGTGACATGACGCCCGTAAGTTAGCAGACAGATGTCTGGTATGTCAAGGGGAAATTTTTTTGGGGACAGGTGGAAGGGGTGGGATCAACGGTCGCAGTGCGCAAACTCTCGGTCCGATTCCGAGATTCCCCAGACGAAGATGCCTCTACGGCCGCGGTTCACCAAACGCCCCCACCCCGCCGTGCTTGCGAAGCAGCTCCTTCATCCGCGCGTCGACGCCGTCACCCCACGCGTAGTACATCGGCGTCCGGCCCTGATTGTCGAGCGGATTGATCTCGGCTCCCCTCGCGATCAGTAGCTCCACCAGCTCGAACTGCTTCTGGTCCACCGCATCGTGGAGAGGCGTTTGTCCGTATTGATCCTTCGCGTTGATGTTCGCTCCCTCGTCGAGAAGAAACTCCGCAAGCTCTTTCTCTCCGCGTCGGACGGCTCCGTGGAGGGGCGTGCCGTTCTCGCCTTCCCCGGCGTGAATGTCCGCGCCCCCCGCGAGCACCATTTCCACAATCTGCTGCCGCTCCGGCGTCCACGGCCCTTGCAGATCGACGATCTCGTCGAGGAGAGAATTTCCTCCATACTCAACCGTGCGGGCGTCCGCACCATGCGCGAGAAGTTCTGCGACAACATCTTTGTGCGAGAAGCGGACGGCGAGACTCAAAGGCGTGTTGTAATCGCTTCGGATGTTGACGTCGGCTCCGTGCGACAGCAAGTACTCGACCACCTCGCGCCGTCCCTGCATCGCGGCGTCGTGGAGCGGGGTGCCTTTGGTGTCGTTGCGGGCGTTGACGTCGGCTCCGCGATCGAGGAGGAGCTTCACCGCTTCGACGTAGCCGTTCGATGCAGCGAGATGGAGAGGGCTGTCGCCGAGAAAACCGCGGGCACCGATATCCGCTCCCCGTGCAATGAGCAGCGCGGCCACGTCGTAGTGAGCCGCTGTCATGGGCTTGTCCGTGGGATATCCGTCCGGAAAGGCGATCGCACGGTGAAGGGCCGTCGATCCGGTCTTATTGACCGCGTGGACGTCCGCACCGCGCGTGACCAGGAGTTCCACCATCGCGAGGTCGCCATTGTACGCGGCCAGAAGAAGAGGAATCGCATCCTTGTCGCGAGAGTTGACCTCCGCGCCGGCATCGATGAGGAGCTTTGTGGCATCGTAGCGCCCCGCCTGGACCGCGTACACGAGCGGTGTCGACCCGTTTGTGTCGGAGGCTCTGACATTCGCGCCGTGCTCGAGCAGAAGTTTGACGCACTCGGCACAAAGGCCGCCGGCCGCATTGTGGAGCGGAGTTTGCCCTCCCAATTGGATCGCGCCGATCGGCGTACCGAAACTCCCGCTCACCGTCGGCACATTCGCGTCTGCCCCGTGCTGGAGAAGCAGAGCGATCATCGCCGCGTGGCCGCCGATCGCCGCTTCGTGGAGCGGCGTGTCGGGAGGTGCGCCAAACCCCTTCGTCTTGAAGTTCACACGCGCGCCCGCTGCGAGCAGCCGCCGAGCCGTTTCCACACGACCGCTACGGGCGGTGTCGTGGAGGGGAGTCCGATGGTAGGCATCCGGTGCGTTGACATCGGCGCCTCTCGATAGCAGCCAGCCAGCGACGTCGGATGCGCCGCACCGCGCGGCCACGTGAAGAAGCGTTTCTCCATTCGGATAGCGCCCCGCGAGGAGGGTGTCGTTCGAAGCGGCGAGCATGGCCACGCGGTCGACGAGGTTCATGCCGGCTGCGGAATAAACGTCGGGCTCGGCTCCGTGCGCCGCGAGCAGCGCGGCGATCTCGAGGCGCTCTTCGAGCACGGCGCGCTGGAGCGGAGTCATCCCTTCTTCACCGATCGCGTTCGGATCGGCGCCGCGGGTAAGAAGAACCGTGACAACGTCGGGGTACCCCAGGCGGACCGCGGCGTCGAGCGCAGTCCCCCCGATTCTCGTGACCGCATCGACGCGGGCGCCTTTCGAAAGGAGAGCGTCGACAACTGCAGCGTGCCCGCGTGACGCCGCCAGGTGAAGCGGCGTGCTCCCCGAAGCGTTGTCGTGAAGGTTGGGATTCGCACCCCGCGCGAGGAGCGCGCGCACGGCTTCCAAGTGCCCACCCTCGGCTGCACAGTGCAGAGGAGTTCTCTGCAGAGGATCAAGCGGGTCGACGCACATTCCCTCCACCACGAGCTTCTCGATCATAGGGACGTCGCCCTTCGTCGCTGCTTCGTGAAGCTTCGTCCAACCGGATCGCTTCGGGTCCCCCATTTCGGGATCGCGGGCCATCAGAAGAGCGACGATGTCCATGTGCCCGTGGGACGCCGCGTCCTGAAGGGGCGTCTGGAACGAGACGTCCTGCGCACGCGGATTGGCTCCCCACGCGAGGAGCGAATCCACGAGTTGTTTTTCTCCGTTCCGCGCGGCGAGATGGAGCGGCGTCCATCC
>CAZYCB010000167.1:0-1579 GCA_964645735.1 uncultured bacterium
GCCGCCATGATGCCGGCCACTCCGCCGACGAACCTGACACCGATTCCCTCGGCCGCCGCTCCGAAGAACGAATCCGGGGAGAGCACTCCGATCAGCGCGATGCCGGCCGCCGAGTGCGGGATGACTATCGGAAGGTCGACGATGCCGTTGACGAGCTCCTTGAAACGGAACTCCCTCCGGGCGAGGATCCACGCGAAGGGGATCGCGAGGATCGCGAATACGGCGGTCGCCCCCATCGAGGCGGCCAGGGTCAGCCATATGCTGGCGCTCACCTCGTCCTCGCGCGCCGTGCGAACGAGGTCGCCCGGGGTGAGATTGATAAAGATCCCCGCGAGCGGCGCGATTATGAAGAGCAGGACAAGCCCGCCGAAGGC
The DNA here is from genome assembly GCA_964645735.1 of uncultured bacterium. GTDB lineage: Bacteria > Krumholzibacteriota > Krumholzibacteriia > WVZY01 > WVZY01 > CAZYCB01. The sequence goes on from CAZYCB010000167.1 coordinate 375, forward strand.
CATGAAAACGAGATGCGCGGTTCCTGTCCTCCCTGCGTTCATGGCGTCCCTTTCCGATCATCCGGCCCCCGCGGGGCGGCGAATCTCTTAAGGTCCGCCGGGATCATGTCGTAGGTGGCCGACGGCGACGGGATCACCGAAGGCTGCCCGCATTCCGACAGGATCTTCATCCCCTTCGACTCGTCCAGCAGAAATTTCACGAATGCCGCCGCGATTTCCGGCTCGCGGGCGCCGCGCGGGCTGGTGACGCCGTAGCACATCGATTCGCCGCTCATCACCACGACGCTCCCCGGGGGGTCGCCCGAGATCGCGACCTGCGCCCTCGAATAATAATCGTCGAGCGCCGGATTGCCGAGGTTGATCGCGTCGGGCAGCTCGACGTACGGGAGCCCGTGCTGCTTCGCCACCGACCTGTAGAGGAATATGTAGTCGATCGTCCCCGATTCCAGAAGGGCGAGAAGGTCGGTCTCCTTCGGCCTGACATGCCTCGTGTCCTTCGCGAGAAGCCTCCCGGCAAGCCCCTCGATCCCGTAATGATCTTCGGCGAGTTTCATCGTCATTATCGCCCTGTATCCGCATGGGTCCGAGTCGGGATCGGATCTTCCGAAAGAGACATCCTCCTCGAGGAGTATCATGAACCAGTTGTCGGAGGCGATCTCGCCCCGCCGCGCCGAGCCGCCGCGCATGACGATCGCCATCTCGTTCGCGGCGAATCTTATGTTCCACGCCGCGTGGGCGGGTATCAGCATCTCGTCTATGATCGCATAGTCGGCCGAGGCGAAAACGTCGCATGTCCTGCCGAGATCGGTGATCTTTCTCGCGCTCGCACGGCTGCCGGCCGCCTCGAGAAGGACGCTGACGCCGGGATTCTCCTTCATGAAATCGGCGGCGATGAGCCTCAGCGGAACGGAAAGAGACCCAGCGTGAAATATGGTGATCTCCTTTTTCCCGCTTTTATCCCCCCCGCAGGAGGAATAAGCCGCGAGAAATAGCGCCGCTGCCGCGACGAGGCCGAATCGCGATCGATTAACCATTCCAGCTCCTCTTCCTAATTGACGTTCTTACATATACATATGTGGACACGTCTACGGGCCCGAATTAACAAAATAATATCGATCGGCCCCGGCGTCAACGGTTATGTTATTCAAAACATAACGGTCTGGGTAGCGATTGTCTAATTTTTACTTTATATCTGAATGCAAAAA
>CAZYCB010000168.1:0-1929 GCA_964645735.1 uncultured bacterium
CCTGGGACGGGAAGGACTCCGCCGGTGACACCATCGCCAACGGCACCTATCTGTACGTGGCGCGGGTGAGTTTCGTGGGACTCGACCGGACCCCTGTCGTCCTGCGGGGCAAAGTTGTCAAAATCGAATAATGCGCCTGCAGTTATGGTTCCTGGCTTGACCCCGCGGGCGGAACTTAGTATGCTTCAATCAAATGGGAGGGTCTGATCGAATGAAACCACAGCGTCTTGGCGTCTGCATCGTCGCGATTGTCGTCGTTCTTCTCTCGCACTCGACGGTATTCGCCGTCGGCGAGGCGGGTGTGCCATCCCAGATCATACCCCCAGGGGCGCGCGCGAACGGCATGGGGGAGAGCTTCGTCGCGATCGCGGACGACGCAACCGCCGCGTGGTGGAACCCGGGCGGCGTGGCCTTTCTCAAGGGAAAGAACCTCGCCCTGATGCACAGCCAGCTGGTTCCCGACCTGGCGAGCGACGTGTACTACGAATACCTGGGGTACGCCAACGAGGTGAAGGGCGTCGGAACGCTGAGCTTCGCTCTCATCTATCTTACATACGGCACGAGCGTCGCTACGAACATGACCGGCGACAAGATAGGCGAGTTCAAGAGCTGGGAGATGTCCGGAGTCGTCACGTTCGCCATCCCGCTCAAGGAGAACCTGGGCCTCGGACTGTCCGGGAAGTACATCCACGCAGACCTCGCCCCCGCGGACCTCACGCTCGAGAAGCTCGACGGCACAGGATCCTCCGTCGCTGTCGATGCGGGCGTTCTCTGGAAGGTCCCGAGGTACAAGTTGAACGTGGCTGCCGCTCTGACGAACCTCGGCCCCGACATCACGTTCATCGATCAGGAACAGAGCGACCCGCTGCCCTTTACCCTGCGCGTCGGGGTGGCGTACAACCCCATCGCGAGCGAAGTCAGCAATCTTCTGGTGGCGTTCGATCTGGAACAGAGCCTCGTATGGCTCATCGACGACGCAACGGATACGCGACGCAGCGAGATCTATCACGTGGGCGCCGAGTACCGGTACATCAACCTTCTCGCCGGCCGTCTCGGCTACATTTACGATAAAGACGGTGACTTCAGCGATTTCACATACGGTCTGGGCTTCATATACAAAGGGAAAGTGGCGCTCGATTACGCGAACGTCCCGCAGGCCAAGACGCTCGATCGCGTGCACCGCTGGTCGATCTCCGTGGCCTTTTAGATCCGATTATCCCCCTGGGACACACACCTGATCGTCGGGGACACCCTCGCGAAGAAGGCGGCTGTGCGAAGAGGTTGGATCGTCATTTCGGCGCTTGCTTTCCTCATCAAGCCGCCCCTCGCCCTCGCCGGCCCTCCGCCGGCCGGGCCGGATCCCCAGCTGCGAACCTCCGTAAACGGTGATGTTCTCCCGCTCGGCGTCGCGGCGTATCCGTCGACGCAAGCGGCCAGTTTTCTCGTCTCCGGTGTGTGTTCTGAGGCTCTCGGGGGCGCGTCGTCCGTGCGGACCCCCGGCGGTGAGTTTTCGGGTTTTCTCGGGAGCGACACCGGGTCTTCCACGCGCCACAAGTACCTCCCCGTTTTCCTCTCGCTCCTCGTGCCCGGTGCCGGCGAAATCTATACGGGGCACTATTGGAGAGGCGCAGCGCTCTTGACCGCTGAGGTCGTCGCATGGACGGGGTATGCCTACTATCACAGCGAAGGACTCGACAGCCGTGACGCCTACGAGCAGTTCGCGGACGAGCACTGGGGCTACGACAAGTGGATCGCGGACCATCCAGCGACCGCGAGCCTGGATCCAAGCGACAGAACGTTCGAGGCACTCGACTCGATCGGCCGGAACGAATGGACGGATCAGTGGCCCGGTTATCACACCTACCATTCGAAAGAGGAAGAGAAGCAGAACTACTACGACACCATCGGCAAGTACGACTGGTTCATCTC
>CAZYCB010000169.1:0-6133 GCA_964645735.1 uncultured bacterium
CCACGCGCCCGCCGTGCGCTTGAATCGCCGCCCGTGCCTGATGGAGACTCGGTTTGTCGTTCGTCTCGAGAACGACGAGCGTGAACCCGTCGAGCCAGGACATCTCGTTCTGACCGTCGATCGGCGCCGCGACCGCAGAAAACGAGCAGATCGCGACGAGGAAAAACACGGCAGAAAGCGCAGCAGCAATCCTCATTTCGACCTCCAGAAGCTGTGGACCCGTGAAGCGGAGACAGTGGAACGCGCGACAGGTTACTCCAGTATTATAACGCAGATGGCGTCCCGCGAACAAGGATAAGCCTGCTCGTTCGATTGACTTTGGGTCCGCGGTGCGGTACACTTTACACACAGCGTTGGCACCGTTTTGAGGACAAACACCATCGGAGCCGGCGGGCGAGCCTCTGGTCCGACGCCGGCGTCCGGTCGTCCCTCTTCGCGCCCGCATCGCTGCGCGGTGGAGCAAGGGGGGAGGTAGAGAATGCGCTGCAGCCCCGTCGGACATCTCGCTCGCGCCTGCATCGCTCCGGCACTGCTCGGCGTGTGGCTTTCCCTCTTTTTCCCGCATCTGTCGAACGCCGCGCGTCCGGATCGAAATTCACAAGCTGTTTCAACCCAGGCAGAAACACCCGGCCGTTCCACGGTGTCGGATTCGTCCTACGCGGCGCACCACCCGAGAATCCTCTTCACGCCCGGCGAGATCCCGGCGCTTCAGGCCAAGGTCCACGACGGAGGCGCCGACGACACGGCGTACTCGTTCATACGAATCCTCCTCCAGTACATCTATTCGGGCTCGACGTCCGAGGCGCTTCTCGGGGACGGCTACTACGGGCTATCGGTGATCCCCAACTATGGCCTGGGGAGCGTTCTCCAGTCGCCGGCCGACACCGCCGCGCGCGACAGGGGCCGGAGCCTCACCGTCTACATCGCGGACCACTGGGGCCCCGACGGCGACAACTTCGGCTCGGCCCTTCGCTTGCGGTCCCTCGTTCTCGGGTACGACATGTTCTTCGAGGCGGCGAGCGAAGCCGAGCGGTCGGCCATACGCGACGAGATCCGTTCGTACATGGACCTGATGCTCGACGACTCGCAATACGAGATCTGGGCGTACCGTCCGTACCTCGCCAACAAAACTGCGATGCTCGCGGCGTCTCTCGGCCTGGCCGCGATTTGCCTCGACGGCGAGACGGACCCCTCGGTCGTCGATGCCGCGCTCGAGCGGGCGGACGAACTCGTCTCGACGTGGCTCTGGTACCAGGTGGACGAGAAGGGATCGTACAACGAAGGATCGCTGTACGGTTCGTGGAGCATGAGAAATCTCGTCTACTACTTCTGGGCGAGGCTCCGGTACGACGGATTCGACTACGCGGCGAACACACGAATCCGGAACATGGAGAACTGGTTCGCGTACGAGCTTCACCCGAACGGCGGCGGCGCGGTGAACAACATACAGGACTGTTCCTACCTCGAATCTCCGCTCGCTCAGAACACCACGTACTTCGACTGGGCGATGACCGCGTGGGGCAGCCGCCTCTCGGCGTACATCTGGGAACACGTCGCGGGAACGTACGGGTACAACGCGGGGGACGAGGCCGACAAAGCCGGCACGGTGATCTGGCACAAGACTCTCACGCCGCTGCAGCCGGACTCCGTGCTGCCCGAGAGCATGGTGTGGGAGCACCGCGGGCTCTACTACTATCGGACCGGCTGGCCGACCGCGGCGAAGTCGAACGATATTCTCTTCAGCTTCTACTCGGGCAAGTTCCAGGGCGGGCACGCCCAGGAGGACCAGAACCAGTTCACGCTCCACGCGTACGGCGCGCCGTTCGCGATCGACCACGGGCTCGGAACGACGCCGATACAGAGCGAAGCCCACAACATGGTCTTAATCGACGGCAGCGGCCAGCACGCCGCAGGGGGTTCGATAGGGACGGACGGCGATCTCAAGCGGTATCTCACCAACGGGTTTTCGGATTACCTGATGGGAGACGCCACGGAAGCGTACACGACGCACAGTCCCCTCAATAACATGGCGTATCCCTTCCCCTGGTCGGACTGGTCGTGGGGATACACGGGCGCGAATCCCGTCCTGCACGCGTACCGCTCGTTCTTCGTCGTCCGCGATCCGGCGACGCCTCCGTACGTCATCCTCATCGACGACATCGACAAAGACACAGCGCCGCACACCTACGCCTGGAGGCTTCACACGGGACGGACCAATGCGATCGACCTCTCGACGAATCCCATCACGATCGCGTACGGGAGCGCCGTTCTCGACCTCCACGTCGTGAGCCCGACGTTCTCTTCTCTCCAGAAGACGGTGACGGATTTCAACAACCTCGTGCCGGACCCCGACTCGAAACTGCTGTCGCTCTCCGCGACGGCGGCGAGTCCTCTTTTCGCCTTCGTCCTCGTCCCGCGCGACGGGTCCTTCGCGCCTCCCACGGTGACGAGCACGACTCAGACGTGGGGGCTCTCGATCGCCGTCGCGTGGCCCGGCGGCAAGACCGACGTGGTCATCGTGAACCGCTCGGGTGCCGTCGCCACGCAGTCTTCCGAGACTGTCCGTCAGTCCGTCCGCCTCGACACGCCTTGTCTCGACGCGGTGTCCTCCGCCGCGGAGAACTCCGTCTCCCTCGAAACGGACGCCGATTTCGGGCTCGTTCGTCTCGACGGGACTGCCGTCGAGAGGTACGTGCTCGCGGGCGCGAGCGAGTTCACGGCCGATGGGATCGAGCACGTAACGATACACAACGGGACCGCGACGGTCGGATACTCGGGCAGTACGATCGACATCGACCGTTACGATGCCGACTTCTCCATCTACGCTCCCGGAGTCACCGAGATGTTCTGCAAAGGGCAGCGAATCGCCGTTGTGGAAACGGACGGCTTTCTCACGCGCGATCCCGTCACCTCGGTACCGAGAGACACTCCCCGCCTCGCGGGGATGAACGTGCGCGCGTACCCCAACCCCTTCAACCCCTCGTCCACGATCGTCATCGAACTCGACGCGCCGCGCACCGTCTCCGCCGCGCTCTTCGACGCCGGGGGACGTCTGGTGAGGCGGTTGTGGAACGGTCCCCTTGCCGCCGGCGAGAGCACGCTTCTCTGGGACGGCAAGAACGAATCCGGCTGTCCCGCGGCGAGCGGCGTGTACTTCCTCGCCGTGACCGGGAGCCGCCGAACGACGACCCTCAAGATCACACTCGTCAGATAGTAAAACTCTCGGGCAGGGAAAAATCGAAGGCGCTCTATCGTCTCAGCGCGAGAAACGTCATGTCGTCGACCTGGGGCATATCCTTGACGTGCTCTCTCAGACGGCGCCGGAGCGCGCTGCAGAGCTTGCCGGCAGCGAGATGGCGGTTCGCCCGGAGAAACGCGATGAGCCGCTCCGTGCCGAAAAACTCCTCGGCGCGGTTCGCCGCGTCGACGGTGCCGTCGGTGTAGCAGAAGAGGAGGGAATCCTCGAGAAGAAACCGTCCCTGGTGCAGTTCGAGATCGTCGAAGACGCCGAGAATCGATCCGCCGATTTCGAGCAGCTCGTGACTTCCGTCTTTCTTCATGAGGATCGGAGGGTTGTGACCCGCGTTGCAGTACGTCACCTCGCCCGTCTGATGGTTGAGAACTCCGAAGAAAGCGGTCACGAAGTCGTGCGGACGAACGGTCTCCAGGAGAATCTCGTTCGCGCGCTGCGCGATGTCGCGCGCCCGCGTGTAGTAGGGGGCCGCCGTGTGGAGGATCGAACGGAAGCTCGACATGATGATGGAGGCGGGCACGCCCTTGCCGGCGACGTCGGCGATGGCGAACGCCGTGTACGGCTGCTTGAGAGGAAAGAAGTCGAAGTAGTCCCCGCTGAGTTCGAGCGAGGGATAGTTGCGCCCGGCCAGAGTGAAAGGACCGACCCGCCGGGATTGAAGCGGCGTGAAGAACTGCTGCACCGTCCGCGCAATCCTGAGTTCCCTCTCGATCTCGCGCTTTTCCTGCTGCTCCGCGTAGAGGCGCGCACGCTCGATCGACACCGCCGCTTGCGCGGCGAACGTCTGCAGCAAACGGAGGTCTTCGTCGGCGTACGCGTGCTTCGCGTTGCTCTCCACGTTGAAAAGACCTATGACCTTGCCGCCGCTCAGCATCGGGGCGACCATCTCCGAGCACGTCTTCTGCCGCGCGTTCACGTAGCGCGGATCGCTGGCGCAATCCGGACAGATGACGCCGACCCTGTGGCTCGCCGCCCATCCGAGAAGCCCCACGTCGAGTTTCTGGAGGATCCTCTCCTCGTTGCCCGGATCGTATCCCATGTGGTGCTCGCTCACGAGGAGATGGCTCTTGCGATCGATGACGAAGATCGCCGCGGCGTCGTAGGGGATGAGCTTCTTGAGGCTCGTCAGGATCTCCTGGAGCACGTCGTCGAGGTCGAGCGGTTTGCCGAGCGAGACGCTCACATTGTAGAGGAGCTTGCTCTCGAGCTGCTTGCGCTCCGCCTCGCGGAAGAGGCGCGCGTTCTCGATCGCCGCCGCGATGTGGTTCCCCAGCGCCATGAAGATGCCGAGGTCCTCGTCGGTGAACGGCGCCTTGCCCCGGCGGTTCACCGCTTCGAGCACTCCGATAAAACGGTTCCCGCGTCTGAGCGGAATGCTCATCATCGAGCGCGGCTTGAGGCCGAATTTCTTGTCGAGCTCCGGCGAATACCGCGCGTCATGACGGAGATCGTTGGATACGACGGGACGTTTGTTCTCCGCCACCCATCCCATCACGCCAAGGCCCACCGGGATCCTCATCCCCTGCATCTCCTTGCCGTCCTTGCCGCGGGCGACTTCGAAGACCATGTGCTTCTTGTCCTTGTCGAGCGTGAGGATCGCGACCGTCTCGACGTTCACCGCCTCCTTGACGATCTTCATGATGAGCGTCACGAGGCTCTCGAAATCGAGGGTCGAGTTGAGGAGCCTCGCGGACTCGGCGAGAAACTCGAGCTGTCTCACCTTGCTGGCGAGAAGATCGCCCGAGAGTCTCGACGATTTCGCGAGTGACTGGCGTTTGGACATGTTTTCGTCTTTCCTGCGAACCGGGCGAACCGGGCGGACGCGGCCATCGAGAGAGCTATGAGACCGACTCCACGCGGACCACTTCGGGGACCCTCTCCTTGAGATACCGCTCGATCCCGTTCTGGAGCGTCTGCGCCGCGCACGGACATCCGTGACACGCGCCGACCAAGCGGAGCTGGACGACGCCGTCGACGACGTCCACGAGTTCCACGTCTCCGCCGTCCGCCTGAAGGGACGGCCGTATCAAGCCGATGGTTTCTTCGATCTTGCGACGAATCTCATCCACGTTTTTGCCTCGCCTTTCGCTGGGGTTCGTTGATGTTCGACCGTGCCGCGGTTATCGCACTCCGGCGGGGTACCGCTCGAGAATCCTGTCCGCGATCTCCAAAAAAGCCTTCGCTATCGGCGAATCGACGTCGGCCTTGACGATGGGGACGCCCCGGTCCCCGTCCGCGCGGACCTTCGGATCGAGCGGGATCTGGCCGAGAAGCGCCGCCGATGTTTTCGCGCTGATCTTCTTTCCGCCCTCGCTGTCGAAGATGTCCGTCTTCTCGCCGCAGTGGGGACAGACGAACGTGCTCATGTTCTCAATGATGCCGAGGACGGGCGCGGAAACCTCCTCGAACATTCTCAAACCCTTTTCGGCGTCGACGAGAGCGAGACGCGAAGGCGTCGTCACGATGATCGCGCCGGTCAAGGGAACGGTTTGCACCAGCGTCAGCTGGGCGTCCCCCGTTCCGGGCGGCAGATCGATCATGAGAAAATCGAGGTCGCCCCATTCGACGTCCTGGAGAAACTTTTTCACCACGCTCATCACGATCGGCCCCCGCCATATCACCGGCGTGACCTCGCTGGTGAGGAAGCCGAGCGACATGAGCTTCAATCCGTCGAGTTCCACAGGCGCGATCTCCTTCACCTTGCCGGGGCGCGGACTCTCGTGGACACCGAGGAGTATGTGAAGGCTCGGCCCGTAGACATCCGCGTCGAGGAGCCCCACGCGGGCACCCCGCTTCTGCAGGGCGAGGGCGAGATTGACGCAGATCGTGGACTTGCCGACGCCGCCCTTGCCGCTCGCGACGGCGATGATGTTCTTCACC
>CAZYCB010000170.1:0-3437 GCA_964645735.1 uncultured bacterium
CTGAACGCGCGGAGCACACGCACCGCCCGGACGATTCGGAGGACGCGGCCGACGCGGCTGTAGCGGACGAATTCACTCCCTACCTGCAGTGGGGGAAGGCTCAAAAGGAGATCGATCCACCCCCACGTGTAGAGGTACTTCCACCGGTTCGGGGCCTTGACCAGGCTTACCACGAAATCGATGAGAAAGGCTGCGCACAAACCGAGATCAGCCCACCACAGCAGGCGGCGAACGTCGTCGCCAGGCCTCGTGATGGCCTCGTAGCCGATGGCGGCCAGGGCGTACATGGAGAGCACGAGCATGAACATCTGATAGGCGCCCCACGAGAATCTGTGGTTATGCGCGTCCTTCAGAGAGATCTTCTTCACGGGCCGAGGGTCCTTTCGTTCTCCGGATCGTTATCGTTCGCGTTCTGGTTTCAGGATAGCTTGTCGCATCCGGGGAAATCACTCAACAAAATCTTGCGGGAAAAGGGGAAAGCGAGGAAGGCCCATCAGGGCCAAGCGAGGGGCCGGTGGGAGCCGGGGTGAGGGCGGTGCGTTGGCAAAGGTCGGGGCCTGGCTTGACACGCCCCACCTTCTGTATTACAATGTCTTACAGGAGGCGTTGATATGAACCGTCCCATCACCATCCGGCTTCCGGACGACCTTCGCAAAATCCTGGATCAAATCAGCAAGAAAGAGCGGATGCCCGTGAGCGATCTCGTTCGCGAATCGATCCGCAGGTACGCGGCGGTTTACCGTTTCCGGCAGCTCAGGAATCGGGTCCTGCCGTTCGCCGAATCCCAGGGCCTCCTCACCGATGACGACGTCTTCAAAAGCCTCAAATGAGAGTCGTTCTCGATTCGAGCGTCATTGTGGCCGCATTCGCGGCGAGGGGAATCTGCACGGCCTTATTCGAGTATTGCGTGGAGAATCTCGAAGTCGTCGTCTGTGAGGACATGCTCCGGGAAGTCGAGAAGGCTCTCCTTCGCAAAATCAAAGCGCCCCCTGTCGTCGTCCGGGACGTCCTGCGGTACCTGAGAGAAAATGCCGAAATCGTGTCGCCAGCGGCCGTCGATCCTCGGGTCTGCCGGGATAGGACGGACCTTCCCGTGATCGGCGCTGCCGTCGCGGCGGGCTGCGACTATCTCGTCACCGGAGACGATGATCTCCTCGCGGTCGGCGAACATGAAAAGGTGAAGATCGTCAACCCACGATCGTTCTGGGAAAGGGTGAGAAAAGGGAAGCGGGGGTAGGAAGGATATCGCTCTCCTGTTGTGGCCACCGGTTTGAGAGGCGGTCTCACGTGCAGCTCTCTCCCTCGGATATCTTCACGCTGTACCGGCCGTCGGCATGCGACCTCCGCGTCTATCTCCGTCATCAGGGAGTCGCCGAGGACGCGCCGGGACCTTACGACGAACTTCTCCGCAGGCTCGGCCAGCGCCACGAGGCCGCGCACCTCGAGACGCTGGGTTCGTTCGTCGATCTTCACGCCGGGTCACTTCGCCTCCGCGAGCAACAGACGCTCGAAGCGGTCAAAGCGAAAACCGGTGTCATCTACCAGCCCGCGCTTCGCGGCCAGGTCCGCTTCGACGGCGTGACCTGCGACGTCGTAGGGAGCCCCGACTTTCTCATCTACGCCAGGACGCACCGCGGCTATCTCCTACGCGACTGCAAGATGACCCGACAGATCGTCGAAGGGGACCATCGCGAGTTGTTCCTCCAGATGAGGACGTACGGATGGCTCTTCGAAGAGACCTTCGGCCGGCCCCCGCAAGCGCTGCAAGTCGTAAGCGGCACCGGTGAAGTTGTCGACATTCCCCGCGACGGCGGTGCTTCCGTCCGCGATGTTCTCCAACGGATCGTTCGTTTGAAACAGGCGCCCGAGGCGCCGTACAGCCCGGTCGGATGGTCCAAGTGCGCGTCGTGTCCGTTTCGGAGCCGGTGCTGGGGCAACGCCAAACGGCGCCGCGACGTCGCACTCGTCGTCGGCGTCGATCAGGGACTCGCCATCGCACTTCGCAGAGAACGGATCACAACGCCCAGCCAACTCGTCAAGAACTTCAGCGTCGATCGCCTCGCTGCTCTCCGACGGCCTCACGGGCTGAAGTCGGCGCGGGTGGGGAAGAGGGCCGGGTCGATCCTCACCATGGCGCGCGCCTTCGTGGAGGGGAAGCCCATTGTTCTCCAGAAACCTCCCGTGCCCGAGTTCACCAACTGCGCCGTGCTCGACCTGGAAGGGCTCCCTCCGCAGCTCGATGAATTGGAGAAGATTTACCTCTGGGGGCTCCAGGTCTTCGGGGATAGGCCGAGTCCGTACATGCCCGCGACAGCGCACTTCGGCACCGACGGTGACCAGCACGGATGGGAGGAGTTTCTTCGTATCGCTCGTTGGGTCTTTCGCGAGTATGGGGATATTCCGTTCATCCACTGGGCGCCGTACGAAAAGACGAAGCTTGGCATGTACATCGATCGATACGGCGACCCCGATGGAATCGCCGCGCGCGTGCGCGAAAATCTCCACGATCTCCTGGCCACCACACAGAAGTCGATCGCGCTTCCGCTTCCGAGCTACAGCCTCAAAGAAGTAGAGAAATACATCGGCTTCGAGCGGACTCAGGAGGAATACGGCGGGGAATGGTCGATGGCGAAATACATCGAAGCGACGGAGACGGAGGATGAGAAGCTCCGTAGCGAAGTAATGGCGGAGATTCTCACGTACAACGAAGAGGACTTGAAAGCAACGTGGGTGGTGGTGGAGTGGCTGAGGGGGATGGGGTAGCAGGCCAGAATACGTGACGTTGGCCTCGGCGAAAACGAGCATCTTGATATGTGAGCGGCGGTGTCGGGAGTGACAGCTGCGATCATGGAATGAGAGCTTTGCTTCATCAGGGCGCAGAATAGGGTCGGAGGGGGAGGCACATCAGCGAATTACGCGTTTTTTTGTGGAGACCTAGGCGTCTGGGCACAGCCGTTTGGATCGCGCGCGGGCTCGATTCCGAGACTGTAATCTTATCTGTGTAACTGGCCTTGGTGTAGACTCTAACAGAGGAGAACGACCATGGCCAAGCCTGATCCCACTGACAAGTTAATCGACGATCTCATCGCGGGCAAGAAGCCCGAGGAGATACTCGGCGAGGGCGGCGTCTTGAAAGAGCTCACGAAGCGGCTCGTCGAGCGCGCCCTCGAAGGCGAGATGACGCATCACCTCGGCTACCAGCCGCATGCACCCGAGGGTAAGAACACCGGTAACTCGCGAAACGGCAAGACCGCGAATACCGTGATCGGCGAGACCGGCGAGATGGAGATCACGGTCCCCCGCGATCGCAACGCCGAGTTCGAGCCGCAGCTGGTGAAGAAGCGACAGCGACGCCTTCCCGGGTTCGACGACAAGGTGATTGCGCTCTACGCGCGCGGGATGACGGTGCGCGAGATTCAGGGTTTCCTGGCCGAGCA
>CAZYCB010000171.1:0-5473 GCA_964645735.1 uncultured bacterium
CGGCGCTTGACGTAGAGTCTGGAACCCCTGTCGCTATCGATAACGATGAGTCTCAACGAGCGCTTGCCATTCGACGATGCCATTCCCCTCTCTCCTTTACTCTATCAGCGTAATGCCTTTTACAAGCGAATTCCCCAGGCCAGTACCGCAGGGAACGCCTCCGATCGTGACCTTCATGAATCGCCCCGTGACGTCTCCGTTCCCTTTGATGGATTCTATGAAGAACGCCCCTATCTTCGTCACGGTGACCCATTTGCGGCCGGACGTTGGAGGAAGCGTCGGATCGAAAAACGGAACGAGTCCAATGCGCGGGCTCAACCCGAAAGCGGAGTTCACGACCGTGTGTGTCCCGCTATCCCAGCGGGCGCCCGGATCCTGCGCGATGAGGTTATCCATACCTTGCGATGTCGGACCCACCATGTTCCCAGGCTCGAGCTGCAGCCGGTCTCCCTCCTCCACCATGAAGGGTTCGCACTCCGATATCCACTGCCGGTACATATCGCCCCCGGTGTAGGGCTTAATGCCCTCCTCGTTGTCGAGCGGCGGAAAGTCACACGGGAAGAAGATACCCGGAGCGATAGTCTGGTGGGGATTACCCACTTTAAGAGTGATTTCCACACCGACGTCCACCGGTGCCCGATAGCCCGTGACGTCAGGATCGTACTCGCCCGGATCGCACTCGCCGTCTCCGTTGATATCGTTGTACCTGTCCGGGATCACCCACGGCTTGATGCATTTCGAGCCGCAGACGTCGAACGCCTGGGCGGCCGCCACGGCCGTCATGTCCGACGCCGTCGACCCGGGGCTTATCACCCTGACGAAATAGGTCCGCAGTGGGTCCCCCGTGGCGACGGTGCGATGCGTCCGGACGCGGCACACGTCCGACTCCGGAAACGTCACATCCCCCGCGCTGATCACGACGGGGGTCTGATCCTGCTCGACCGCCCTGTTGGCCGAAGAGAAGTCCATCGCACGTCCGACGGCCTCGTCCTGAGAGCCGGCGAGAAGCCCGGATGCCCCGGCGAGCGCGGCGGCGTCCGCCGCGCTTTGGAGCTGGTTCTTGGCCGTCATCAGTATCGCGCCGTCGATAGCGAGCACGGCGAAGGCGAATAGCGCGGTCAACGAAACGCACACCATAATGAGCGTGCTGCCCCGCTTGCTCCCGAACGGCCCTGAGGCCCCGTCTCGTTCGACTTCCAGTTCGTTGTGTTTGAGTAGAAACATGGTTGCCTGTCCTTGTGATGCGTATCCTAGTTCTCCAAGTCCGCTTCATCCGCCCCGGGCAGAGGCACTTCGGTGCCCGGCGGCAACGCCCGGACGAGATGCGGAGTCACGATGATGATGAGCTCGTTCTGAATCGTCACGTTGCTGACATCGCTGAACAAGTATCCCAGGAGAGGGATGTGTCCGAGGAGCGGGATTCGAGTGCGCTGCTTGCTCTGCTCCTCCATGATGAGCCCGCCGATGATGAGCGTCTCCTGATCCTTGAGTTCCACCGTGGTCTCCGCCTTCCGGGATCGAATCGCCGGAATGACGAAACCGCTGATCTGCACCCCGTGGTTGTAGTCGAGGTTGCTCACTTCGGGAGCGACATGAAGGTTCACGACGTTCGAATCGACGATCGTCGGCAGGAATTCCACCTTCACCCCGAATTCCTTCCATTCGATGGTTACCGTGGTTCCGCCCTGAGCCCCCGAACTGGCGATCGGAACGGGTATCTCGCCGCCGGACAAGAAGGTCGCCTTCTCGCCGCTTGCCGCGACGACGTTCGGTTCCGCGAGCACGCGAAGCACCCCGTTTGTCTGCGCCGCGCGGATCATCGCCTGGACGTCATTGCCGTTGCCCAGAAATCTGAAGATCGCCGAAGCGCCTTCCGTAGGAACACCGCGAAAAATGGCGAGCGGGTCGGACGGCGTCGCGACGGAACCGCCGAAGGTGCCGCCGGTGTATTGGTCGCCAGAGTCTTCCGTTTTGACGAGGAAATCGAACCCCAGCTCGAGCGCCTTGGTCCGGTTCAGCTCCGCGACTTTGACGCGAAGCTCGATCTTCTGATCGCTGTAGGGACCGCGGACGATGACGTCGAACACGCTAGATACACTGCTGTCGTCCCAGACGACGAGCGTTGTCACGCCGATGGCCTTGCCGTTGATGAGAACCTCACGGGGTCCGGCGACGACGACGTCGGCGACGTCCGTGTCGGCGATCGACACCGTCTTGACGTTCGTTGCGACCTTCCAGGTCACGGATTGTCCGACTGTGACTCTTATCTTCGTATTCTTCGCTGCGGAAAGGTTGGGGAGGAGAGTGAGCAAAGCAACCGCAGCCAGAACGAACAGCCATCCTTTGTGTTTCTTCTGAAGGAATGACATGTGGAACTCCAATCGCGAATCGTACCGATTTACCTCTCTGGCTCCAGCCGGGCTGGAGTACCTCTTACTTCTTTTCCGGCTCATCCGGATTCCCCGTCGGGGACTTCTGCTCCGAAATCTTTCCGTCCTTGATCACCGTGAATTTCGGGTCGACTTTCACGGGCTCTTTCTGAGTCACCACAGGCTGCGGAGGCGGCGGCGTACGCTTGGCCGGCTGATCCACGCGCTTCTGTGTCTGGCGAAGTCCCAATACGTCTCTGGTGTCGGTCTTCATCTCCGAGACCACGACATGATCGACGGGATTGCGAAGGGCCAAGTGAACTTTCCCCTGGAAGACGCCCAGCGCGAGCTCCTCCGCACCCTTCGGATCGACGAGCACCGTCACCGTCTGGACGGCGATGTGCTGGTTGCCTTTGTTCTCTGTCTTGACGCCCGCGGCGAGGACCTCGATGTCCTGGAGAATCGTCGCGGTGACGGCCAGGTTCGAGCCCTCGACGTTGTCCACGGTCACGATGACGTCGACGCGGTCGCCCGGGAGCACGAAGCCGCTGACACCGGTCACATCGTTCACGTCGAGGCTCATGGCGCGCATGTTGGGAGCCACGCGGACGGAAAGACCGCCGCCGATCGCCGAGAGCTTCGACTTGAGTATCGGCTCGCCCTGGCCCAGGAAGACTTTCGTCGTCTGGAGCAAGACACTGTCTGCGGATGAATACGACCCCGGCGGGACGGATTCCTTGGGATAAGGCACAACCTTGAGATCCTCGTCCTTCAACGTCGTCCCGAAGGTCATGTCTTTCGTCGCGACTACTACGGGCACAGTCTCCGGCGGCAGCGCATCTGCAGTCGGCGCACCTTTGAGGTAGAGGTAGATCCCTCCACCCGCGGCCACCGCGAGCACCGTTGCGACCAGAAGAAAAATGGCTCCTCTTTTGTCCATTGTATACCTCCCCAACCAGTGATCAGATGCTCTCGTGGCGCATTACGGACGTAGCGCGCAACGGGATCGTTCCACGAAACGTCCCCAGGATTTCTCCTGGGATGATTCGAAAATTCGTCACCACAGTAACAGTCACACGTCGTGTAGGATCGCTTGCCGCGGGCGGGGTCACGGTGATCGAAGAGGGAGTGACGCCGGCTGAGTTGCACACGTCCGTCACTCGAGCCGTCACCGCAGGCACGTCGGGTGCGGTCACCACGGCGAGCCTGGCACCTTCGCGGGCAGCTGAGGTGAGCACGCTCACCGTCATCCACGCCCGACCGAACTCTGTTATCCCGAACAGGATCAACAGAAGCAGCGGGAGCACGAGGGCGAACTCGATTACGCTTTGGCCGCGATTCTTATGAATGAAAGAAACCAATTCTCGTTTCCTGTCCACCAGTACACCGCCGAGGTCATGAGCGATCCAGCGCCGATCGCGAGGCCGTATGGAATGGCCTCGATCGAAGGCCGACTCTCAACCGGCGCGTTGTTTTCCTCCTTCTTTCTCCGGAAAGGGAGGCCAATTGAAATCATATTTACAAGCCATGCAAGCTGGCCGCCGGATTTGAGCATCGCTGCGATGGAAATAACGCCGCCGGCGACCGCCGAAAGAAGAACCATCACGACCGCCATCACGGGGCCGAATGCCGCGCCGATAACCGCCGTGAGCTTCAGATCACCCATCCCGATTCCTTTTCCCCCGTGGAGCAGCAAAAGCAGGACCGGCGCCAATGCCGCCCCTGCAAGAGCCAGTCCCAAACCTGTCCAACCTTGAAAAAACACGCGTACAACAACAGCCAGAACGAAGGCCGGAAAGGTCAGGAAGTTGGGGATACGCCGCCAAAGCAGATCCGTCGTTACCGCCACTGCGACCACGATGGTAGTCAGTGTTATGCACCATATCGACATCGGCGTATGGATCACTCGAACTCCTCGTGTCAGCTACGCATCCCCAACGAACCTAACCGCGTCGGACTAGGCAGCGCCAAGCGCGTCACGAATCGCTTCGTAAACGGCGTTGACGAGCGGTCCAATCGCCTGCAGGGCGGCAATCGCAACGATCGAAATGAAAGCGGCAAGAAGGCCGTACTCCACCATGTCCTGCCCCTTGTCCTCATGCAGAAATCTCCTGAACATCGTTGTCCTTTCGAAAAAGCCATCTGGAGGGATCTGCCAATTTACCACCGCCGCGTTTAACAGCTCTTTGCGGCGGGCACCAAACCGTAAGGCAAATCCTACGCCAACTCGCCGTGCCACCGTTCTTCGGCGGCGAGTTTCGCGTTAATTCATTGATCCGCCAGTGAATTCACACGAGGCGACGGCGCGCCCATCTCTGGGCGGACACCCTCTTCACGCCGCGATTTCGGGAATCTACCCGCAGCGAGTTGGGGAAATACCAACAGATGGCACGACGTCGCCAGACGGCAGGGCATCTAGTTCCCCCACGTTTCCGCAAGAGTCGCATCGGGGACGAACGTTCTCCATGACGTCTCGACGGCAGGCGTTAGGACGAAAGTGCTGTTTTGAAACACGGGGTTTGCAGAATGAGCGCTCGAACGTGGCGCTAGCGGAGTTCGATAATATCGCCGATTTCCGTATTCGTTCTATCCAGGGTTCCGGCGGCGAGCTCGAGGGCGCCTTCCGCCCGCCACACGATGGGAGAGAGACGATTGGGATCCAGCGCATGGCATACGTGGAGTACACGGCCATCGTCAGCCAGGAAAGCGACGTCTATCGGGAAATGCATCCCGAACATGTGAATCCACTGCGTGGGGACGATGTACGCCCCTTCGGAGGCATCGATGTGGTCTCTGCCGAGGAGTCCCCGACGACGGGCCTCGCTCGTTCCAGCCCACTCCACACGAGAAGCGAGGACGACGCCTTTCGTGACGTTCACCGCTTCGAAGATTTCTTCCTCCGTGCGAGCGGCCCGGCCGCGGTCTTCACACCTGGTTTTCGCGAACCCACGGTCGTTCCCCAGGACTTCCTTCCACTGGGTCCGGAACCAATGAACGACGCGAGAACGCACGCTGCCATCGAGCGCCGCGAGACGATCGTTGACACGAGCCGGTGTGTTCGTTCGAGTCTGAGAAGATGTCATCGAAACTGCCTCCCATCGCGG
>CAZYCB010000172.1:0-7585 GCA_964645735.1 uncultured bacterium
CTACGTCAAACGTCTCCTCGGGCAGAACGGGTTCGTCGTCTTGAAAACGCTCGAGTTCGTGGCGAGCGTCCATCCGGAGACGGGGCGGAAGGTTCACTTCAAGGGCGTCGTCGCCCGAAAAGAGGGTCGCCGGGAATGAAAGGGAAAGACGCAACGTTTCTCGTCCCTCTCGTTCTTGCTTCTTTCGTCCTTCGGGTCTTCAAAATCGGTTCCCAGAGCCTCTGGGTGGACGAGATCCTGACCCTCGAGAAGACCATCCCCAAGCCTGGCCTCGCGATCTGGGACTACCTGCCCTACAACATCCAGGGACCGCTCCATTCGTTCGTCGTCTATTGCATGCACCTGGTGAATGGAAGCGACGCATGGCTTCGCCTGCCGAGCGCGATCGCCGGCGCCGCTGCGATCTACTACTTCTACCGCTGGACGGAGATCTGGCTGGGAAGGCCGATTGCCCGTATCGCAGCCGTCATCCTGGCCATCCATCCCCTCCACATCCAGTACTCGCAAGAGGTGAGAGCATACAGTTTCCTCGTCTTCTTCGTGACATTCTCCGCGTACTACTTTCACAGGATGCTCGCCCGGGAGACACGAGGCGGGATCGCCGCCTACATCGTGGGAACGGGATTCGCGGCGCTCTCCAACTTCTCCGCGGCCTTCGTCTACGCGGTGCAAAGCCTCATCTACCTCGTCCGGCGCGGGTTCTCGTCGCGGCGGCTCGTGACGTGGGTCGTGGTGTCGCTCGCGATTCTCGTCATCATTTCCCCCTGGGTATATCGGATCGTCGTCGTCATCGATGTACCCAAACTCGTGACGCCGGTGAAACCGGGCGAGCTCTCCGAAACGCAGCGTCTCAGGGGCAGCACGACGATCACGCCGAGCGCCGTTCCGTACTTGATGTACACGTACAGCGTCGGTACGACCCTCGGGCCATCGACGCGGGAGCTACACACGACCGCCACTCTCGCGTCCGTGATGAAGGAACACGCGCTCCCCGTCATCTGGGTGGCGGTCGTTTTTGGCTTCTTGTTCGTGGCGGGGTTCTGGAGCCTTCTCCGCGGCGCCCCCGCGCAGGCGGTGCAGGCCTCGCTTTACATATTCGTGCCCCTCGTTCTTCTCCTCGGCTTGAACTGGCAAAACGCGAAGGCGTTCAACGCCCGGTATCTCCTCGTCTCCCTGCCGGCGTACGTTTGCGTCATCGCCGCGGGGATCCGGTCGCTCCCGCGGTTCCCGAGGAAGCTCGCGGCGGCGATCGTCTTTCCCACTCTTCTCATTTCGCTCAGCAATTATTATTTCAATCCGCAATACGCTAAGGAAGATGTCCGCGGCGCAGCGGACTACGTGAACGCCCACATCGAGGAGAACGAATGCGTTCTCGCGCCGACGGTGGGGCTCGTGTTCAAGCACTATTTCGAAAAGCCGAACACGATCTACTACGTGAGCGCGCCCGCGGGGACTCCCTCCGCCGTGACCGAAGAGAGGGTCGCCCGCTGGATGGGGGAGTGCGAGGTCGTGTGGTACGTGCGAAGCCGCGAGTGGGACAGCGACCCGTCGGGAGACATTCCACGGGCGCTGGGGAAGACGTATCGAGAGACCGAGAGCGTGTACGGAATGACGGGCGTCCAGGTGTTCAAGTACGAGCGTTGAGTTGGATTCCGGGTGAGGGGGGCAGAGTGCTTCGGGCCGCTCTATCACGTGGCCCCGTCCCCTGAAGGCACTAGTAGTTTTTCGTCACCGAACCTGGTAATTTTCCCAGTTCACGGCCAACCAGCGTCCAGCTAGTCTCGACTGGAATCTCTGTGGAGCCGGCACATCGCGGAACCCGGCGGCGACGTGCGGGTTGAAACGTTCTTCCACAGTTGAATTTTCGATGTGGTTCGTTCTGTGACGCGAGCTTCTAACGGGAGGTAATACATTGAGGCTCTCTATTCTGGTCGTTCTTCTGAGTTTAATCGCCGTGTTCGCTTCCGCGCAGCAACCGGCGGACACCACGGCCACCATCGCGCCGACACCGGCACCTGCGGCGGCGGTCGTCGCACCACCCCAGACGACGCCCCCGCCTACGACGCCGCCACCAGCGAGCGAGCCCGAAAAAAGCCGGCGGCTGAAGCTCGGCGCCGGTGTCCACTACATGGAAACCGTCGGCGACATCAAAGATGCCGAGGGATTCGACTCGAGCGCGTTCAACTTTTTGTTGGCGGCGAAGATGGGTTTGGGCCTTATCACCATCGAGGGTGACTCGGAGTGGGTCCTCGACTACGGCGGTTCGGACAAAACGCTTTGGCTGCCCCAGGTCTTCGCGCTGGTCGGCCACCGATTGATCTATTTAGGGGCGGGGATCGGAACCGGATACGTCGACGGAGAGTGGTTCGATCACCCCGTCTATACTCTTCGGGCGGGCGTCAACGTCCCCTTGGGGCCCGTTTCGGTGGACGTCAACGCGAACTATCAGTTCATGAGTACCACCGTCGTCGAGGACATCGATAGCGATGACCTCGACTCGGTCACTTTTGGCGCCCTCGTTTGGTTCTAGCCGCAGGTCGCCCTGACGGCCCGCCTGTGGTCGCGGGGTGAGATACAGGCCATGAAGGTCGGCGGGCGATCCGTATTCGTTGTCGCCCGCCGGCCCAATCCTGGCCCAGCCCTCCGCTGTCACCACGAGGCACCCCCGTCTCAATCGCCCGCCGGCGCCTTCCCCGTTTCGGCGTCTGACGAAGGCGTTTTTCCCCTTTCGGCGTCGATGGCCGGCTGCCGTGCAGCCGGCGGCGCGAACCACCCATCCTTGGAGACGACCTTCGGCGCCTCAGGATCGCCTTCGTATGCCGGCGTCATGATCTGCACACCGTATTCGTTGAACACATCGAGCACGTTCCGGTGCAGCGCCGCGTACAGACGGGCCTGGTTCAGAGCATCGTTCGTATAAACGTTGAGCTCGTACGTCACCGCAAAATCCCCCAACGACAACAAAAGAACGAAGGGCGGCGGTTCTTTGAGCATTCCCGGCGTCCGCTCCGCGGCGAGCTTGAGCATCGCATCGACTTGCCGCCATGGCGTTTCGTAACCGATTCCGACTGTAGTGTGCAAAATCAGACCTCTGGTCGACGCGAGCGTGGAGAAGTTGGTGACGTTACTATTCATGATCAACGAATTCGGCACGATGATGTCCTCGTTCTTCATCGTCTGCAGATGGGTCACGAGCGCTCCGGCGTTGGTCACCAGCCCCTCGATCTCGCCAACCCGTATCCGGTCGCCGATCTTGAACGTGCGGCGATAGATCAAGCTGTATCCGGCAACCAGGTTGGCGACAACGGACGATGAACCCAACGAGAAGATGACACCGAGGAACACGCTCACGCCCTTGAACGCGTCGGAGCCCGACCCCGGGATATACGGGAATGCGAGCACAAAGGCGAAAGCGATGATCAGGACACGGGCAATGCGATACGTGGGCAAAGCCCAGTCGCTGTCGAAACCGGACAATGTGATTTTGTTTTGGCCGACTCCCTCAAAGAAAACGCGAATGACCTTGAGGACGTAGCGGGTGACGATCCAGAGGACGGCGATGAACACAAGACCCGGTAACGCGTCGACGAACGCCGTCCCCATGGACCGGAGGGGGTCGAGAACAATGCTCAACACTCGTTTCGACAAAGCCCTTGTCCACGGGAAGAATCCCAGGACGATGTTGAGGGAGAAATACGCGATGACGACGATCCACGCCACCCGCACCGCGGTGACCAAACCCCAAATCAACGTCGTGATTGTCTCGGTCTGAGCCACCCGGCCGGTCATGGTCCGGAGCCGCTCCAAACGGGAATCGAGCCGGCGCCGGAACAGCCCTCTAAAGCGGTGGTACAGGCGATTGCTTACCCAGAGGAGTATCAGCGCGCCCAATGTCACAGCCAGCGCGCGAAGGGCGTTAGAGAGCATCACGCTGGGAGTGCGGTCCTCCCGGTACATCGTGACCGATTGGACGATCTTGTTCCGCACCGTTGCGGCGAGGACGTGGCGCGGAACTCGCTCAATTTCCCCGTCCGCGTCGTACATGGCCATCACGAAGTACCCGCGGGCGACGAGACTGCTTCTGTCGGCGGACTCGATCACGCGGAGCGAGTCGGCGGGGATGGACCTGTCGCCAGCAAACGCCTTGATGCGTTCCCGTATGGCCTTCGCACGCTCAGTCGCGGGATAAGCCATGGTCCCGCGAACGCGGAAGAGCTCTACTCCGTCCACAGTGACGGGGGCGAGCTCGTAGGCGGCCGCGTCGTCGAGTTCCGGAACGGCGCCTGGCGAGGGCTCAGTACTCGCCCATACCTGCGGTACAAAGAAAACCAATGCGACGGAGACGCAAGACAAGAGGTGTGCGAGCTTCAACCATTTGGCGTGCGGTATCATAGGGGCTCCTTATAGGTCGTGATTTCCACGATCATCGCGCACCACGCGTTTACGAACCCGATCGATCGGGTGGCGGTGGCTCCGATTCCGAGCCGAGCCGATCATAAAATCCGGCTGGCGCTTTCCCCAAGGTCTTTTTGCCCGTCCGTATGTTCGTCCTCAAACGCTGTCCCGGCTGGACCCGGTTGCCCGTAACCAACCCCATCCGATACGGCTTTCGCCGGGGAGATATTGGCAGTATGCTATGGCGGTATTCGCGGTAATCTGTTAGGGAACAGGGTGTTGGGGAACGAACGCAAGAGAGGTGAACAAGGTGAATTCAACAAGGATGTCAAGCCAACCCGTTGCGGCTCTTTGCGCGATCGTCGCGAGCGTCCTGGCACTGTGGGCGTCCGCGGCATTGGCCGAAAACTGGCCGAGAGAGGTCAAAGCGGAGAAAGCCGCGATCGTCATGTATCAGCCCCAGGTCGAGTCATTCGAGGGGGATAAGCTCTCGGGCCGGGCCGCCGTGATGGTCAAGGCGACCGATGACGCCGAACCCGTTTTCGGTGCGGTGTGGATGGACGCGCGCGTGTCGACGGACAAGGAGGTGCGCACCGTACAGCTTCTGGACGTCAAGGTCACGAACGTCAAATTCCCCAACGCGGCGAAGGAAAAGACCGACCAACTCGCGAGCCTTCTCGAGCGCGAGATGCCCACCTGGGACATCTCGATTTCGCTCGATGCCCTTCTTGCCGAACTCGAACTTGCAAAGAAGGAGAAAGCGTCGTCGGAACGCCTGAACAACAATCCGCCCAGGATCATTTACGCGCCGTACCCCGCCGTCCTCGTCATGATCGATGGGGAGCCGCTTCTTCGCGAGATCGAGAACACGAAGTACAAGTACGTCATGAACACGCCGTTCTTCATCGTCCAGGACACGTCCTCGAAGCGCTGCTACCTCAAGGGAGGCGATTATTGGTACGGGTCGCAGGAGATCGACAATGGGTGGGAGGTCACGGATAACCCTCCGAGAGAGGTCCTCGAGATCGCAGAGAAGCACGTCCAGAAAGCGGAGGAGGCGGCCCCAGAGGCAGGTTCTCCCGGCTCGGAGGCTCCGAAGGCGCCCTCTGGAGGCGCGGCCGCCCAGGAGGCGGCCATGAAGACAATCCCCAAGATCATTGTCGCTGCTGAACCCACGGCGCTCATCCAGACGAACGGAAAACCCGAGTATGCGTCCGTCCAGGGGACGAAACTCCTGTACGCCGAGAACACGGAGGACGATATCCTGCTCGACATCGAGTCTCAACAACACTACATCCTCATCTCCGGGCGTTGGTACACGTCGAAGTCCCTCGAGAACGGCCCGTGGGAGTTCGTCGAGCCGGACCAGCTCCCCGAGGACTTCGCCAACGTCCCTCCGGAGTCCGACATCGGGAACATCCGTCCGAGCGTGGCGGGGACGGACGAGGCCCGCGAAGCGGTGCTGGAGAACTCCATTCCGCAAACCGCTGCCGTCAGCCGCAAGGACGCGACCGTCAAGGTGACGTACGATGGCGACCCGAAATTCGAGCGGATCGAAGGCACCAAAATGTCGTACGCGGTGAACACGGACAAGTCGGTGCTCCTCATCGAGGGGAAATACTACTGTTGCGACAACGCCGTCTGGTTCATCGCGCCGGGCGCCACGGGACCGTGGGAGGTGTGCGCGGACGTCCCCAGGGACGTGCAGTCCATCCCCGCGGACTGTCCGGTCAACAACGTCAAATACGTGTACGTCTACGACTCCACGCCTGAGGTGGTTTACGTCGGGTACACGCCGGCCTACTACGGGTCGTACGTCTATGGAGGCTGCGTCGTTTACGGCACGGGGTATTACTACCACCCATGGTACGGGGCGTACTACTATCCGCGCCCCGTCACGTGGGGATTTACCGTCAGTTACAATCCGTGGATGGGCTGGGGGTTCGGCGTCGGATTCAGTTACGGGTGGTTCCATATGGGATTCTATGGGTATCCCGGCGGATGGTGGGGTCCCGCCGGCTACTACGGGGGATATCACCACGGGTACTACCACGGCTACAACCACGGGTACGCCCACGGGTACTGGCAGGGTAGGCACGACGCGGCGACGAGGCCGGGCACCGGCAGGCCGGGAGGCGCGCAGCCCAAGGTGAACCCCAACATCTACAACAAGCGCGATGGAGTGAAGTATACGGGGGACAAAAGAGGGCCTTCGGTATCGACCGCCGACCGCCAGAAGCCGGGGACCGCGGCGCGCCCCAGCACACAGCCGGCGACGCGTCCTTCGAAGGACCTCGCGCGGCCGGCGAACCCTTCGGTGGGCACGAACGACGTTTTCGCGGACAAGAACGGTGACGTCTATCGCAAATCCGACAAGGGATGGGAACAACGAGACAAGAGCGGCTGGTCGAGCGCGGACAAGTCCTCCCGCGACAACGCGCAAGCCCAACGAAGCCAGCAACAGCTCAACCGCCAGTACGACGCCCGCGAGAGGGGTGCGCAGCGGACCCAAAGCTACCAGCAAGGCGGCTCGCGCCCGCCGCGGTCTTCATCGAGCGCGGCGCGGAGCCGACCGTCCGGGGGCGGAGGGAGAAGGCGCTAACGGCGTGAGTATCCGAACGTGTGGTTACGGCGCCGGGGTGGGGACGGGCTCCTTGATGCCGTTCAGCGTGCGCACGACACGGAAAAGATCGCCCGTCCGGTAGAAATCGACAGCGACCAGGTTGGGCATCATGCGGCGCTCCCGCTTGCACGCCCGCGCTCTCTTCAGAAGAAAATCGTAGGCGTTGACGATTTCCGCGTTGCTCGGGAGGGGGGCCGGCGTCGTTTCGATCCAGTGATTCATGAGAAGAAGCGAGCCGTCCTCGCCGCCGCGATTCGGAGCATTCGAAAACTCCGACGGATCCTTGAACCCGTAGCGCGTCTCCTGGAACGCGTCGAACACAGGGTGGTACCACGGGACGCCTTCCGCATCGTTCTCCGCGAACACGAACACGCGTTCGTCCCTATCGATCGTCTCGCGAAGGGTTGGCCACGGCGGCTCGACGCTCCCCTTGTACACGAAATCCTCGAGCCCGCTTTTCGCGAAGCACGCCGCGACGTCGGCGGGCGCGACTCCTTCATCCTGAATGACGACGATCACGACCTCGTTGGGGTTCGTGACGAGAAAATCGCGCATCTCCTCCAGCGA
>CAZYCB010000173.1:0-5833 GCA_964645735.1 uncultured bacterium
CGTTCCCGGCCGAGTTCGCCGATCGGGGCCGTCCGGAGCACTTCCGTTCGCGAGGCCAGCGCTCGACCCCCGAGGAGAAGAACGGATCCGGCGGCGAGAAGACCGACGACGAGAACACTCCACGGGCGCATCATCCGGCGGGCCTCCTTTTTTCGTGTCACCGGCCTAAGTGATCGAGAGGAAGAACAGGCTTCGCGCTAAACCCGAATCCCGTCAGCTCGGCGGTGGTCTTCGAGTATTGACTCCCGGACACGGGGATCCCTGCGACGCGGGGCACCATCTCCGTCTCCCGCGACCTTTCGATCACGCACTTCACAAGACGGAAAAGGGGAACGCCGTCATCGAACCACACGGAATAGTCATCCCGCGATTTCTGGATCAGTTTGACCCGGCCCGTGGGAATTTCCCTATTGCTTTCGACGGTGCGTGTCTTCTTCACGCACGAAAATTCCCCTGCTCTTGACGTCGTCGGCACTTCTTCGGCGGACACCCACGAAGACTCCGGCGTCGGGACGATCAGCGAAAAGTCCTCGTACGTCTTCGGGTCCGCTTCCTCGACGGCACGTTTTCCTTTCTTAATATAGAATTTGACGACGTAGTCACCAAGCGAATCCCCCTCGGAAAAACCTGTAACGGTCTCGAGAACGAGGAGCTTGAGGATCTGTGCTTCTTCCTCCCCGTCACCGAGCGGCCGGCTGGCCAACTCGAGCCAGAACGCGGGACCCCGCGCTGTCGACTCGGCCGCTGGAACTCCGACGTAGACTTCTGTCGAATCCTTCTGACCCAGCGCCTCGTCCACGACGGTGTAGCGGCACCAGGCTCCTTTCTTGACGACGAGCTGAGAGAGATCGGCACCCGGCACGAGCAAACTTTCGGCCGCCCGCGACACCGCAGGCATCACGAGAAGACAGACGAGAAGACCGATTTTCCAAGCGAGGGGCTTCACCGCTCTCCTTTTCAACACGCTTCTTTGGGCTTGCGCCCGCAGCCTAGTGTGCAATCGCCGCCCAGGCTTTCCCGTAGTCGAACGCCGCGTCCTGTTCGGGCGTGTGACACATCACGCAGGCTTCCCGCGCCTTCTCTTTGTAGCGGCCGTCCCGCGAATGTTCCGCCGCCGGGCCGTGACACGCTTCGCACTGGACGTCCACGAGATCCACGGCCGAACCCGCCACACGGACACCCCCGAACCCGCCCGGGGCGCCGTACCCCGTCGAGTGGCAGGGGATGCACCCCGAGTCCCTGTGCATGAACATGGAAGAGAGCGTCGCATACGCCATGGCGTGCTTCGTCCGAATGTAGGCATCGAACGCTCCGGCGTGGCACCGCTGGCAGTTCGCCGCACCGAGGTAGATATCCTGCGCACTCCCCTTCGCGGTCCCGGCGAGGAGCTGGTCCTTGACGAAAAGCTCCTTCTGGTAGCTCCGATTCTGGGTCTCGAACTCCTTGACGATGGCCGCGACCTCCGTATCGTTCTTGACGGTCGAGTCGAGAAGCCGTATCTCGTTCGCGGAGGTGACGATCCTCGACTCCGCATCGAGAGTCAGAACGGTGCGGCCGAGGTACTGACCCTGGTGGCTCGCCATGTAAACGGGAACGCCTCCGATGAGAAGCGGGTCGATGGTGACCTCGGGCTTGCGGCTGTGCCCGAGGACGACCAGGTCGATCCCCGTGACGCCCGCGAGAATTTCTTCGAGCTCAGCCCTTTTCATATGCGCGAGGAGGACGACGAAATCCGATTTGGACCTCACCACAGGGACGAGTGCCTTGAGGATTGGAAGCGGTACCTTGATGACGTATGTGAGCGCCTCGACATCCCCTGATGCCGATGCGACTTTCTCGTTTTTGACCGCCGGCGAGAGGACGGCGATGACACCGATACGAACGCCGCCCTTCTCGACGACCCGGTACCCCGGAAAGACCGGCTCCGCTTCTACGGCGACCTTGGGCTCGCTCCCGCTCGTTTTTTGCGCCGCTCCCGAACCGGCATCTTTCTCCGGAGACGCTGCCTTACGGAACACGTTGGCCGAGAGGATGTTCATATGAAACGCGCGGCGATCCTCCAGGAGCGCGTCCATCCCGAAGGCGAGATCCGTTTCACCGAGGGCCACGGCGTCGTAGGCGAAGCGGTCCATCATGCGAGCGATGAACTGGCATTTCTGCCTGTTGTAGGCGTCGTTTCCCCCATAGACGTCGCCCCCCGAGACGAGAAGCATGGGATGCCCCGAAGCCCTGAACTCGGCGAGCACGGTGGACCGGCGGGCCAGACCGCCCGCTGCGTTCGTGTTTCAGCCGCACGGCTGGTAGTAGCCGCGCGTGTCGCTCTCGTACACGATCTGAACGGTCCGCGCGCCGGGGTCAGCCGTCTCGTGCTGGAATGCCGACGCCGACAGGATGGCCAGGAGAAACGAAAGAACGCTCGACATCAACGGCGTCTCCCCAATGACGAGAAATCAAGGACCAGACGACGATAAAGAACCGGTCAAGAATACCATACGGACGACGCGGAGGCAACCGCACCTCAGTCGCGATCGGGGGGGGTCGTCCGGCGGGCTGGGGCACGAAAAAAAGAGCGGGGCGCTCGGCCCCGCTCTTAGCTATCCGGCAAGAGAGAAACGTTTACTTGCGGATACGATCTTTGAGAGCCCTGCCAGCCGAAAAAGATGGGAAGCGAGATGCTGGAATCTGGATCGGCTCGCCAGTCTGCGGATTTCTCCCTTCTCTCTTCCGTCTTTTGCGAATCTGGAAGGTACCGAAACCCGTAATCTGGACCTTGCGCCCCGCGTTCAACTCGGAGGCGATAATGCCCTCCTTCGGGATCGCACTGAAAATCGTCTCCACCACGGCCTTGGAGTCCTTAAGCGTCATACCAGTACGGCCCGCGACTTTTTCCACCAGTTCAGTTTTGTTCACGATGTCACCTCCTTCCTGTCTTTATCGGCACTGTAGCCACTTCCGCAAAAAGGTGTCAATAACATTTTGGCATACCGACGCACAAATTCCCCATGCGGCGGCCGAGCGAGTGCGGCGGCACGCGTGATGTGAATGGTTAGTACCCGAAGGGCGAGGAGAAGCTGCCTCCGCCGAGACCGCGGCTTCCCTGTTCGGCGAAGATCTCCGGGTGGAGCTTTATATTGATCTTGAAGTAGAACTCCCACTCGTCCCCGAGCTTCTGGCGCGAGAAGGACATTTCCCAGCAGTGGAGATCGCGCGTGATGCTGAAGTAATCGCCGAGGAACTCCCGGTCGATCACGTTGTACGTGCTCCTGTACGAGAGCGACCACCCGCGTGTGAGCTCGATGCTGCCGCCCATGTTGAGTGTCGAGTTCGCGTTCTCGGAACCCCTCGCCTTCGAGTAGCTGAACGCGAGCGACAGGTCCCACGGGAGCCCTTTCTCCTCGGTCTCCTCTTCGGCACCCGGTTCTTCGCCTCGATCGATACCGACGGCTTCTCCCGTGGTATCGGCCGCCGCGACATTGAGCTCGCGGGGAGCGACTTCGGCGGCGGTACCGAAGGGGTGCCTTCCCCTGAAGGATATGGACGAGGTGAGGCTCGTGTTCATCGTTTCCCACAGGTACGGGTCGATCGTCTGATTGAGGGAGAGATTCGTTCCGAGCACCCTGAGGTTGACGAGACTGCTGATTCGCGACCAGGTGTACTCGTCCGTGGCCCGGTTGAGGCTGAGCGACGTGTTGAGCGACCAGAGGAGGACCCCGGAGAGCTTCGTGGTCTGTTCCTCTTTCTCCCCGCCGGGCTCCGCTCCCGTCGAATCCGCGACGACCTTGGCGTCGTCTCCGCTCGCAGCCACCTTCAGATCCAGAGCGTTCTTCAGGCTCAGGCTCACGCTGGAGCTCGCCTGACGCCCCTGGATCGCCGGGCTCCACGAGTAGGATACCGCCGGACTGATCGTGTGCCGGACCCCTCGGAGAGCACCGACGTTGGCGTAGAACGTCCCATAAAAATTCGTGTTGGCCGAGACACCGGTACTGAGCGTCACCGTGTTGTCCGAGTTGACCGATTGCCGGCCCTGCACGAGAGAGGTGTCCGCGGGGGTGGTCGAATCGTCGATCACGAGATGGTCCCAGCCATTGGTCGACACGCGTTTGTACTGATCGCTGCCCGACACGTGCGGCGAGACGCTCAGGAACCCCAGTTTGAAGGGCGCGCTCATGCCGAGGGAGCCGTTCGCCGTGATCGTCTCGGTCTTGGAGTAGAGCAGCTCGTCCGTTTTCCGGTTGCCCGAGAGTCCGGGCGACACGCGAACCGCCCCGAAGATCTTTTCCCAGATCGACTCGTACCCTTTCTTGCTTTCCTTGCCAAAATACAGCGATCGGGACGGGATCGAGAGGGTGACGTCGGGCAGCAATTGACTGACTTTGACTGTCGTGGAATCCGACACATCGAGAATCTGCGTGCGCCTCGCAGAAGCGCTGAATCCAATCCAATCCCACGACTTGCGTATGCTGGCTTTCGACTCGATTCTCCGGTCGACGACGTCCTGCACATCGTCGAGATCGTTGACCGCCTGCGGCGCCTTGTCGCTGCTGACGAACCTCAGGTCGGCGCTGAACGACGCCTTCTCCCCCAGCGTTTGGCCGTGCTGGCCCGAAAACGTCCATTCGTTGGTGTAGTTGGAGAGGTCGCGGAAAAAGGAGAAATCCGCACCCCCGTTGAACGTGTATCGGAGCTTGTACCGGTTCTCGATACGGAAGCGGACCGACCGGTTCTCGTTGAAATCTCCCACGAACGTGAAGTCCGTGTAGTCGTTGGTTGCCCAGTAGTAGCCGATGTTGCGTATGAAACGGTCTTTATTGCTGTTGATACCGACCTCGAAGTCCGGCCGCAGAATGCCCGATCGGCGTCCACGGCGGATGTTCTGGGCGAAAAACGGCAGGGCGAAAACCGGGGTCTCACCGATGTACAGGACGACCGGCCCGGTAAGGATCTTGTCGTCGAGGTACACTTTCATACGGTCGCTGGAGATGTGGTAATGCGGAATTTTGAGATCGCACGTGGTGTACGTGGAGTTCCACACCTTGAGAATGTCGTCGCCCACCTTGGCGATCGACTTGCCTTCGTAGTACCCTCCCATGAACTTCGTCGTGCCGTTCTCGACGAGCCCCGCTCCTGTCTCGAGGTCGTAATCCATCTCGTAGCCGTGCAGCCTGTCCGCCCCGTCGATGAGAACCGGCGTGCCCGTCGCGTCCAGGAGTTCGAGGTTTGCCGAGTAGGTGATGTTCTTCCCGATGAGCGTCTTGCCCCCGTAATCCACTTTGGCGTTCTTCGTGAGCACGAGGTCGCGCCTCCGGGCGTAGTACTGTATCGTGTCGGCGGCGTACTCCACGCGCTCCGCCTTCCCCGGGAAAGGTACGTACGTGAGAGAGGTGTCCCTCGCGGCACGGAGCGAGTCGCTCGTCTCGCCCCGCGAGAGCGTGATGTTACGGTAGGTGCCGGATGACTTTCCCACCATCTTCACGTAGGAGATCGAGTCGTCCTCGAACAGAAAGAACATGCTGTCGCCCTTGGCGTAGTTGCCCTCCACACGGGTGGCGCTCTCCGGGTAGTACTCGCTCTCCGCGTTCCCCGAAACGCGTATGGAGTCGAGTTGCTCCTCCCGCATGAAGAGGATCATGGAGTCGCCCTTCACCCAGCTGTCTCGGCCGACGACCAGCGTGTCCCTCGGCGTCTCCCGTATCATGGCCGCGCCCTTGATCTGGATCGCGTTGACCCTCTCCTTGTCGTAGTGGAGGGTCATCAGGGCCCCTCGCATGGAGACGTTCCCCTGTTTGGCCAGCGGATTCCCGTAGAGCCGGACCTGCTGGTCCTCGTCGGCGAC
>CAZYCB010000174.1:0-2294 GCA_964645735.1 uncultured bacterium
AATCTTGGGCGTCACTGCCCCGAGCCATTCGACGGCCGCTTCGGTAAGATGGTCCGTGAACTGTTCGCGGAGAATCTTGGCATACTTCGCTCCGTCGAGGCGCGGAATCTGAAACGTAGCAGTGAACTTCATGGTCCGCAGCCTCACCTACGCGCGTGGTTTCTTTGGCCCCAAGGGCATCCCTGCCCCCAGCATCTGAGCATCATGCTCGCTCTCGTCGTGACTCGAAAGCTGCTCGAAAGCGACGATCAGGGCCTGCGTGTAGGGGCCGTTGTCATCCCAACGTGGCTTCACGTTGGGTGGCAAGACGCCTAGCCTTTGGCAGGCTCGCCAGACGACGAACTCGCCGGTGCGGTAGTCGGGCCACCTGTAACGGCCAACTCCGGCTGAGGACCACGTAGAAAAACCTCGCGCGCCTGTTTGAGTTTGGTTTCATCCAGGCAATTCGCTTCGAGGACCAAGCCCGTGATGCGGCCCATTTCGATCTGCGTGAAGCCGCAGTTCTTGAAATCGTCCTCCCAGTTCGTCCAGGTGCCGGGGTTGTTGATGTCCACCGACTCCCACTCGATGCCTGACGGCTCCAACGACTTGACAACCATGTACGCCAGCCGTCGCTTGGCGTAGATTTCCATGTCGTTGGTAAAGTTTGCGTTGTTGGTGTCGGCGATCAACCCGTCACGGGTCATCTTCTTCGGTGGCACCGGCTCGGGCACGAACTTGTGAAACTCCTCGAAGTCCACAAGGCCACGGGCCTTGAACACGATGATGTCTTCGCCGCGCGGCAGCACCAGGGTGTACTCGGGCGACAAGGTTTTCGGGTCAACTCCAGCGATCTTCATGTGCGATTACTCCCTCGCAAGGAAGGAAAGGAAAGAAAGGCCGGGCTGACACTCGCCGTGTCAGCCCGGCTCTCGGAATGTGGAAAAGGAAAACACTAGCTGCGACCGACGATCGGTTCGCTGACATTGCACTTGCCAGAGACGGTGATCGTCGAGTCCTTGAAGCTGATTTCGCGGCTTTCGCTGCGGAAGTCAGGGAAGGTCGTGGTCTCGTCTTGAGCGGTTCCGCAAGGCGCGTTGTGGGAGATTTCCACGTCTACCGCATACGGTTCGCACTTGTCGGTTGCCGAGGACACCCACTCCGAAGCATTGCCCTTCTTCTTCAGCGCGTCCATCGGGGAGATCGTCTCGTTCGTGCCGGTCGTAATGTGCTCGTAGATCAGCGAGAACTTCACGTCCATCGGCTGCTCGTCGCCTTCACGCACGGTGTCGAGATCGCCACGGTCGAGATCGTACTTGTAGTCGTTCTTCTCCGTGTAGGTCACGTCGCCGTCGCCGACCTTGATCTCAACCTCTTGCGGGAGGAAGGTCACTTGGCCGTTGTCCAGATACGTGCCTGCACCCAGAGCGGGCGTAAACACGATGTTCGTGGTCGGGCCGGCATCGGTCGGCGTGCGGGCCGTGACCGTATGCACGGTCGTGGCGGCCGTCTCACCGGCGACGGTAAAGCGGGCACCCACCGGCACCAGAGTGGTGACAGTGGTGTTGAGCGCGACCGTGTTGATGTCGAAGTTGGTATCGGTTGCCACAGGGGCAGCCGAGGGTTCGTTGATAAGCGCCGTCCCAGCAAGACCGTCTTTGATCTTGATAACGGCGTCTCGAAGTTCAATTCTTGCCATCGAAAGCTCCGTCTGAAGGTTTGTGTTAGGACGAGCGCCCGAGGATTGGTTCCACGGCGTTGCATTTGCCGGAGACCGTAATCGTCGAGTCCTTGAAACTGATCTCGCGGCTCTCGCTACGGAAATCAGGGAACAAAGTCGTTTCTTTCTGCGTGGTTCCACAAGGCGGCACATGCTCGACTTCAACGTCGATCGCATACGGCTCGCACTTGTCGGTCGCCGAAGACACCCATGCCGCCGCTCCACCCTTGCGCTTGAGGGCATCCATCGGCGAGATGGCTTCACTGGTGCCAGTGGTGATGTGCTCGTAGATCAACGAGAACTTCACATCCATCGGCTGCTGATCCCCTTCGCGCACCGTGTCCAGGTCGCCGCGATCGAGGTCATACTTGTAGTCGTTCTTCTCCGTGTAGGTCACGTCACCTTCGCCGACCTTGATCTCGACTTCCTGTGAGGCGAAGGTCAGCACCGCACCCGTCAGGTACGTGCCGGCCCCGAGGGCAGGCGTGAAGGTGATGTTGGTTGTCGGACTCGAACTGGATGGCGTGCGGCCTGTGACCACATGCTTCGTGGTGCCGGCCGTCTCGCCCGCGATTGTGAAGCGTGCTCCGATTGG
>CAZYCB010000175.1:0-7475 GCA_964645735.1 uncultured bacterium
GCCTTCATCGACCACGCCATCGCCTTCTCGTAGGCTCTTCTGGCGGCGTCCGTCTTGTCCAAACGGCTGTAGGCTCTGCCCAAATAGAGAAAGGCCATGGCAAACGTCGAGTCGATTTTCACTGCGTCTTCAAGGAAACGCACAGCATCCTCCCAGTAGAACTTTTCCGAATCCTCCCGCCCTTTCAGGAAGTAGGCATACGCTTCCATCGAGGTCGTCGTCACTTCCATGATCGGGTGAATCGTCCCCTCGAATTTCCTCTCCGAAAGCCCCGTTGTCTTCGCAATTTCTTTGCTTAGCGCATCGATCTGGCTCCCGAGGATGCTCTCGATTCCTTTTCCGTCCTTCTTCGCGCTCCCCAGACGCTGCTTCGTCTGACCGTCGATCACCTTCACGTTCGTCACGAAGAGGTCCCCCGCCTTCGTGAAGCTCCCGCGAACGATCGCGCAGTAGCCTCCCCGACGGCAGAGCTCCGAAGCTGTCTCCTCGTCGATCTCCTGGATGTCCTCCTTTCCCATCTGCTTCAAGAGATCCCTCAGCCGCTCCCACGTGGCGACTTGCAGGTAGCTTGACTGTTCGAGGCTCGTGATAAGAAGATTGGGGATCGCCTCTCCGAGATAGTCGAGCGAAGGGTCCCCGGTTTGATTCTCGAACCCGATCACGGCGATGGGAGTGGGGGCGGAGACTGCGACATCTTTGAAGAGGAGAGGTCTTAGGAAAAAGTAAGCCAGGACAAGTACCGCGACCGCTGCGGGAATGCCGATACCTACCGTCCACTTCTTTCGGGCTTGCTGACGAGCCGCCTTCGACTTCCTCCTCCCGCTCCCCGTCCCGGACGTCGCCGCCAGATCCTCTTTCAACGTGGTGAGCTCGACCAGAATTTCATCCGCGCTCGCATACCGAGCGTCCCGCTTTTTCGCGAGCATCTTTTCGATGATGGCCTGGAGATCATCCGGCGCATCTTGGCGAAGCGATGTCACCGGCTCGGGCTCCTCGTTCGTGATCGAGTAGATGACCGCCGGCTCATGATCCCCCTTGAAAGGCACACGGCCCGTGACCATCTCGTAGAGCACGACACCCAGCGACCAGAGGTCTGATCGGGGGTCGATCTCCTCGCCCCGCGCCTGTTCCGGGGACATGTACATCACGGTCCCCACCGTCGTCCCGGTCCGCGTGACCTTCGTCTGTGTGGCGAGCTTCGCGAGACCAAAGTCGACGATCTTCGCCCCGTCCTTCGTGAGGAGAATGTTCGCCGGTTTCACGTCCCGGTGGACGATCCCTTTCTCGTGCGCCCGGGCAAGTCCCGAGGCGACCTGAAAGGCGATCTCGATCGCCTCGCTCACGGACAGAGGCGCCCGTTCGATCCTCTCGTGGAGCGACTCGCCTTCGTAGCAGGGCATCACGATGAACATCTGGCCTTCGGGCGTCTCGTCGATCTCGTAGATGGCGCAGATATGGGGATGCTCGAGCGCGGAGACCGCCCGGGCTTCATGAACGAAGCGTTGTCGGGCTTTGTCGTCACGGATGGACGTGGGGAGGAACTTGAGGGCGACAAAACGCTGGAGCCTGAGGTCTTCGGCCTTGTAGACCACACCCATCCCGCCCTCTCCGAGCTTGGAGAGAATCCGGTAGTGGGATACGGTTTTTCCGATCATCGCCCCCCCGATGACAGGGTCCGATTTCACCGTGCGGGCGCGCAGGCGGATGGCGCGAACTGGGGTCATTCTAGCAGGAGCGGCGCCCGCGGTCAATCGGCCCGGGGACTGTGTCTGGGGACCGCGTCAGAAAGGGATATGGCTTGACAGCACGGTCGAGTTCCTTTTCATTCTCTTGGCAATCGAATTCGACAAAGACCACGTCATCGAAGCGAAGGAGGGAACGAGTGAAAGCATTCACGAACCACGGGGCACGTGTTCTCGGCGCGATCGTGATCGTCGCAATGGCCGCGATCTATCTCGGCTGCGGGTCGAAAGAGAAAGCCGAATCGCCCGCGGAGAAAACCGAGAAAGCGGCGGCAACGACGGAGTCCTCGCAGCCGCAAGCGACGAGCGAGACGCAGACCGCGCCAGACACCGAGGATTGGGCGGCGGCCTACGACAATCCGAAAAAGGGCATCGACCCGGTGTGCGGGATGACGCTCGAGCGCGAGTACGTCGAAGTGGCGACGATCGGCGACAAAAAGTACGCGTTGTGTTCGGTGGGATGCGCGGAAATGCTGAAGGCGGATCCCGACAAGTATCTCAAAGCGGATGCGTCAACGGAGAGCCAACAGTAGAGCTGCGAAGCGCTGAACACGAGAAGCGTCGCGGCGGCGTGAAGGAACGGCAGGGGCGAGAGGACGCTACAACCGCACGCGCCTGAGGCGCAGCGCGTTGCCAACGACAGAGACCGAGCTCAAACTCATCGCCGCCGCCGCGATCATGGGACTGAGCATGATTCCGAACACGGGGTATAGAACACCGGCGGCGAGCGGGACGCCGAGAGAGTTGTAGACGAACGAGAAGAAGAGATTCTGTTTCACGTTTCGCATCGCGGCCTCGCTGAGTCTTCTCGCCTTGACGATGCCCCCCAGATCCCCTTTGACGAGCGTCACGCCGGCGCTCTCCATCGCAACGTCCGTCCCCGTCCCCAACGCGATGCCCACGTCCGCTCGAGCGAGAGCGGGGGCATCGTTCACTCCGTCCCCGGCCATGGCGACGATGGAACCTTCCCGCTGAAGACGTGAAACGGCTTCCGCCTTCTCGCCAGGGAGCACTTCGGCGATCACATCGTCGATCCCCAGCTCTCGAGCAACGGCCTCGGCGGTGGTGCGCGTGTCGCCGCTCAACATCACGACGCGTATCCCCATTTTTTTGAGAGCGGTCACCGCCGCGGGAGTCGTGGACTTGATGGGGTCGACGACACCGATGAGACCCAAGAGC
Organism: uncultured bacterium; assembly: GCA_964645735.1. Taxonomy (GTDB): domain Bacteria; phylum Krumholzibacteriota; class Krumholzibacteriia; order WVZY01; family WVZY01; genus CAZYCB01. The sequence goes on from CAZYCB010000175.1 coordinate 2,922, forward strand.
CTTTTGTTTTCCGCCACGAATGTCACCGTGCACCCCTTCGCGCGAAGGTCTTCAGCCGCCGCAGCGAGAGACACCGAGGCAACGCCGAGATCGTCGAGCAGCCGCTGGCTGCCGAGGGCTACGGCGCGCGAATCGAGCGTTCCTTTCACACCCATGCCCGGGATGCTCTCGAAGGACTCGATGACGGCGAGCACACCGCCGCGTTCCCCAGCCGCCGTCACGATGGCGCCGGAGAGCGGGTGCTCGCTCGCGCGTCCGAGGCTTGCAGCCACACGAAGGACGTCGTTCTCATCGATCCCCTCGGCGGGGATGACCGCGGCCAGAGCAGGTTTTCCTTCCGTGAGCGTGCCCGTCTTGTCGACGACGAGGGTGTCGACTTTGCGAAGCACTTCGATCGCTTCGGCGTTCTTGAAAAGCACTCCCGCCGTGGCGCCCTTTCCCGCGGCGACCATGATGGACATCGGTGTGGCGAGCCCGAGCGCGCACGGACACGCGATGATGAGTACGGAAACGGCGGCGAGAAGCGCGAACGCCATTCGGGGCTCGGGCCCGACGAACGCCCAGACGGCAAACGCCACAATAGAAATCAAAACGACAACGGGGACGAAATACCCCGCAACGACATCGGCGAGTCGTTGGATGGGCGCGCGGCTCCGTTGGGCCTCTGCGACCATGGCGACGATCCGCGAGAGGAGGGTGTCGGCGCCCGTTTTCTCGACGCGCATGACGAGGGAGCCGTTCCCATTGAGCGTCCCGCCGATCACGCGCTCGCCCGCCCTTTTCTCGACGGGAATGGACTCGCCCGTCACCATCGACTCGTCGATGGCGCTCGATCCTTCGAGAACGATGCCGTCCACGGGGACCTTCTCGCCGGGTCTCACGCGGAGTTTGTCTCCGACGTAGACTGCCGCGAGAGGGACATCTTCCTCGCTTCCGTCCGCGTTCACGCGTCTGGCGGAGGTGGGAGCCAACCCGAGCAGCGCACGAAGCGCCGCGCTCGTCCGGCGTCGCGCGTTGAGTTCGAGGACCTGACCGAGGAGGACGAGAGTGACGATCACGGAGGCTGCCTCGAAGTACACGGAGACGGCGCCGGAGGACATGTGGAAGGAGTGAGGGAAGATTCCCGGGAAAAGCGTCGCCGCGACGCTGTACACGTACGCCGTCCCCACGCCGAGACCGATGAGCGTGAACATATTGAGCGAACGGCGAACGAGCGATGACCAGCCGCGAACGAAGAACGGCCAGCCGCACCGGAGAACGACGGGTGTGGCGAGAGCGAGCTGGAGCCAGACGACAACGCGCGCCGACAAGAACCTTTCGAACGGATGGCCCGGGATCATCTCGCCCATCGCGAGAACAAGAAGAGGGAGCGTGAGCGCGAGGCTCACCCAAAACCGCCGGCGCATGTCGGTGAGCTCGGGGTTTTCCTTCTCGTCGAGCGAAGGAGCCACCGGCTCGAGGGCCATGCCGCAGATCGGACAATCGCCGGGTGCGTCCTTCACGATCTCCGGGTGCATGGGGCACGTGTACGTTTTTCCCCCCGCGCTCCCCTCGGGACCTTGACGCGGCGCCAATGGGGGCACGACCGCGGCAGGCGGGACCGCGTGCATCGGCTCCGGGCGGGAGGACGCGGCGAGATACCGCTCGGGATCCGCCTGAAACTTGGCGAGGCACCCGCCGCAGCAAAAATGGTAGACCGTTCCTCGATATTCGAAACGGTGGGGGGAGCCGGGTTTGACCGTCATCCCGCACACGGGGTCTTTCAATTCCCGATCCATGATAAACTGATCGATCTCCCTTCTTGTTTTCAAAGAACAGCGGATCGGGTACAATTGCAACGAGTTTTCTTTCGCAGCGGACGTGGAACCCGGCGCGTCGATAACGCAACCCGCGCGACGGGTTTTTCGTAATCAAACAACAGCTTTGGAGGCGTGGACTACGCGAGAGCGTGCGGTTTTCTTTCAAGGAGGCATTTCGATGAAGTGGTTCGGCCGGGTGCGAGAACGCAGCGGGCGCCGGTGCGCCGGTGTCGTCGGGGCCGCGTGGATGATCGCCGTTTGCGCGGTCTTCGGCACGGCGAACGCCGACGAGCCGATTCCTCTGTATTACGACCATCTTCGCTACAACCTCACGAGCCCCGGGGCGCGAGCCACGGCGATTGGGGGATACGCGAACCCCGCCTTCTACGGGATGCTTCCCGGGGGAGAAGCCTGGTTCACCTGGGCCGACGAAAACGTACCCGAGGGTCAGGGAGGAACGAACAACTGGGGACTCTTCCTCGGAACGCCGCACCTGGGATTCGGTGTCGTTCGCAGCGACGTCGCGCTCGGCGAAGGAGAAACCGCGGGCGTGAACGACTACCGTTTCGCCTTCTCCAGCGGGAACAAGAACGCGACCTTCGGCGTAGCGTACGGGTGGTCGGGCGGCGATGACGACCTCGTCGGGCGGAGCCGTTTGATACAAAGCGGCATCGCGCAGAGGTTCGGACGCTACGCCTCGCTGGGAATCGTCGGAAACTTCGCCACGGACAAGAACTATCAAACGGGAATTCTCGACCTCGCCGTCCGGCCGCTCGGCGATCCGATGCTGACCGTGTTCGCGGACGGGGAACTCCCCAAAGGCGTGAGCCTCTCGGATGCGCCGTGGAGCGTCGGCGCGATGCTCGACATCGGCCCCGGGCTCCAGATCACAGGACGCTATTTCGACGACGAGAACTATGCGTTCTCGGTCGGCTACAGCCTCGACATCCTCGGGTTCTTCGGGAGTCCGCAATACGTCGACGGTCATTCCCCCACCCCGTACGCGGGAACTCTCTGGGAAGTCCGAGCGGGCTACCCGCAACGCGACGTGCTGACGGACTACATTGCGAAGGACAAAGAGTATCTGCAAATGAACCTCAAGGGGACGGTCGACTACCGGAAGTACCAACACTTCGACAAGGATCGCCACACGCTCTCGCAGATCCTCGCCGATCTCGAGGAAGCGAAGAACGATTCGAAAATAAAAGGCGTCGCGATCAACCTCTCCGGCGCCCAGATGTCTGTCGGCAAAGCGTGGGAGATACGCGAAAAGCTCGCCGAGCTTCGCGCTGCGGGGAAGCACGTCGTCGTCTTTGTCGACAACATCGGAATGACGGAGTACCACCTTGCGAGCGTCGCCGACCGCGTGGTTCTCGATCCCCAGGGCATGGTGAGCCTGCCGGGCTACGTCATGGGACGAACCTACATCAAGGGCACGCTCGAAAAGCTCGGGGTCGGGTTCGAAGAGTGGCGCTTCTTCAAGTACAAGTCGGCCGCCGAGACGTTCTCGAGGGACAGCATGTCGGATGCGGACCGCGAACAGCGTTTCGATATCATCAACGACGTCTACTCGACCGTGAGGGCCGATGTGACCGCGTCGCGGGGCAAGGACGCGGCGGCCTTCGACGGATGGGTGAACGATGAGTTGCTCTTCACACCCAAGAAAGCGCTCGAGGCGGGTCTCGTCGATACGCTCGGCCGATGGGAAGACATCAAGGACGTCATCGCGAAACTCGAGGGAGAAAAGAAACGGTACGTTTCCAGCGCTCAACTCACCGGCAACCGGTATCCCTCGCAGTTATGGGGAGAAGATCCGAAGGTCGCCGTGGTGTATGGCCTCGGCGAGTGTGCGATGGACACGGGGATCAATGCCCGCCGGCTCGAGAAGACGTTCCATGCGCTGAGAGACAACGGAGCGGTCAAAGCGGTCGTGTTCCGGGTCGATTCTCCCGGCGGAGATGGCATGGCCTCGGACGTCGTGGCTGAAGCGCTTCGAAAGTGCGCCGAGAAAAAACCCGTGATCGTCAGCCAGGGAGATGTAGCGGGCTCGGGCGGCTACTGGATTTCCATGTACGGGACGAAGATCTACGCGCTCCCGACGTCGATCACCGGCTCGATCGGCGTGATCGGCGGATGGCTCTGGGATAACGGTCTCGGCGAAAAGCTCGGACAGACGTACGACCACGTTCAGGTCGGCGATCACGCGGACCTGGGATCCGGCCTTCGCATCCTTCTCATGGGGCCAACTCTCCCCCAGAGGAATCTCACCGACGACGAACGCGGGCGCATGAAGACGGAGATTCTCGGCTTCTATGACGAGTTCGTCGGCAAGGTGGCCAAGGGCCGGAAGCTGACGGTCGAAAGAGTGAAGGAAATCGGAGAAGGCCACGTGTACAGCGGGACGCGCGGGAAGGAGATCGGCCTCATCGACGAGATCGGCGGACTCGACGCGGCGATCATCGCGGCGAGAAACGCCGCGGGAATTCCCGAGGACGAGAGCGTCGAGATCATCGAACTCCCGAGGATGCCGCTCTTCAAGATCCCCATCCCTTCTCTCCTCCCATTCGGAGCGCTGGCGAAGAGCCTCTGGGGAGGGGACGGAGAGATCGAGGATGACGATCTCACGCTCCACCCCGAGTGGGTGTACGTTCGCAGCGTTGCGAAACAGCCGGGCCGTGCGGTGTTCATGGTCGCGCCCGAGGATCGTGTCGAGGAAGCACGATTCGGGATGGGCGAATAGAAGAACAGGCAAGTC
>CAZYCB010000176.1:0-2444 GCA_964645735.1 uncultured bacterium
TGAGCAAGTCGCTCGGAAACTACATCGGCATCACCGATCCGCCGGGGGATATGTTCGGCAAAACAATGAGCATCCCCGACGAGATGATCCTCAAGTACTTCGAACTCGTGAGCACGAAAGATCCGGCGGAACTCCAGAGCATACGCGTGCGGCTCAAGGACCCATCCACGAATCCATCGCACGTCAAGCGGGAGCTCGCCCGGGACCTCGTTGGTCAGTACCACGGCGAGGACGCGGCGAATCGCGCCGAAGCCGACTTCGACCGCATCCACGTCAAGCACGACATGCCCGAGAGCATCGACGAGATCGTCCTCGACGCCGACCCGGATGGTCTCTGGATCGTCAAGGCGTTGACCGGTTCCGGGCTGTGCAAGAGCTCGTCCGATGCGCGGCGGATGATCCAGCAGGGTGGGGTCACCGTGGATGGCGGCAAGCTCGCCGATGTCGAGCTCCGCCTCGCAACGCGCGAAGCCGCGTATACGATCAAAGTCGGAAAGCGCCACTTCGTCAATGTCCGCGTGCGGTAACCAGCCGCTGCGGGGCCGCGCACCAGAGCGGACGATCCGCGTACCGATATTCCATCGCGATGAAGATTGCGTTCATTGAACCCCATCTCGAACTTTACGGCGGAATACGCCGCATCATGGAGCTTTCCAACCGGTTGACGCGGATCGGTGACGACGTCACCATCTTTCATCCCGCGGGAACGCCGTGCGCGTGGATGGAGGGTCTAGCGAAAACACGGCCGACCGCAGATATCATGCACGACGCATACGACGCGGTGATCTTCAACGATCCGCCGCACTACACGCTGGCCCGAAGGGTCCGGGCCGCCGTGAAGGCGTTCTACGTTCTCGGCCTCGACGATCACGAGAAGCTCAGGAGGTTCAGCCTTCGAGTCTTGTGGCCGAGAAAGGGGCGTCTGGCATCGCGAAGGCGCGCGCTCAGCCTGCCCTTTCTGAAGATATCGAACTCGTCGTGGATTCAGATGTACCTCCGGGACGCGTTGGGCATCGACTCCGCGCTCGTGGTGGGAGGCATTAACCGGGACGTATTTCGCCCGGTCCGTGTCGAGCGGCCGAGGGGCGTATTTCGAATTCTCTGGTCGGGAGATCCGCGCGAGAGCAAGGGAGGCGACACGATTCGCGACGCATGCGATCGCGTGCGCCGCGAGCACGGCGAGGTCGAACTCTTCACGTATCACGGGCAGGGGATCCCGCAGGACAAGATGGCGGAAACGATCTGCGCCGCGGACCTCTTCGTCGATGCGCAGTGTCACGCGGGTTGGAACAATCCGGTGGCCGAGGCGATGGCGTGCGGCGTCCCTGTCGCGTGCACGGACATCGGAGGAGTGATCGACTTCGCGTTCCACGAGGAGACCGCGCTCCTTTTTCCTGTGGGGAGGGCGGATCGTCTGGCGTCGGCGATACGGAGGCTTATCGCGGATGTGGAACTTCGCAACTGTTTGAGGCGAAATGCTTTGAATCACATCGCGCGTTTCGAATGGGATCGGTCTGCGCGGCGGCTGAGGCGCGTTTTGGAGACCTATTCGCCGGCCGACGTCGCGTGAACCATATTGGAATAATTGCTATATATCCAAGAAACATTATGCAGAAAAAGACGAACAAATCCCAATTTGGTCCTTGACACACTCATAGAGTCGGGCCTATATTGGTAGGCACCTTAAAACCTGGAAACGATCAAGATTTCGGGACACGCGCGGATAAGTCCAAGTGTGTCCACATGTTCTTTGAAAATTCGGTAGCGTGTGAGGAGTTCAGCCTTTGCGGGGTTTGAAGTCCGCGGCGGGGTCTACCCAGATTCCGCTGTTGACTATTCCCTGTGAAGAAACGCCCTACTGGATGATTCCGACACGTCTTCATTAATCCCGAGCGATTATCGCAATGCTCTTGATGTCGATCTCGTCATCGCATCGCGGGGCATTGTTTCGCTTGGGTGAAGCAGTGTCGTTCATCGAGTTGGGAATAAGGAAAAAACTCTACAACGGAGAGTTTGATCCTGGCTCAGAACGAACGCTGGCGGCGTGGATTAGGCATGCAAGTCGAACGAGAAAGTGCCTTACAGGGCAACTTGTGAGGTGCCGGTACAGTGGCGAACGGGTGAGTAGCGCGTGGGAAACCTGCCTTAGAGTGGGGGATAACAGCCCTAACGGGCTGCTAATACCGCATGATGCTGTCGATCGCATGGGTGACAGTTAAAGATGGCCTCTACTTGTAAGCTGTCGCTCAGAGATGGTCCCGCGTCCTATTAGCTAGTTGGTAGGGTAACGGCCTACCAAGGCTACGATGGGTAGCCGGCCTGAGAGGGTGGTCGGCCACACTGGGACTGAGATACGGCCCAGACTCCTACGGGAGGCAGCAGTCGAGAGGCTTCGGCAATGGGGGAAACCCTGACCGAGCGACGTCGCGTGGGTGATGAAGATC
>CAZYCB010000177.1:0-4120 GCA_964645735.1 uncultured bacterium
CGGCGACCGATCCGACGTGTTGCTCTACGATCTCGACAACGACCCTGGAGAGACCAGCAACATAGCCGCCGCGCTACCCGCGCTCCGCGACTCGCTGCTCCTCGAAATGGAGAAATGGGATTCTGTGGCTCATCTCTACAAACCGGATTCGGGAACCGGTGCGCTCGACCCGGCGTCGATCAAGCTTTTCAAGGCTCTCGGCTACATCAATCAGTGACCGGTTTTCCTCGGCTCTGTGGTCCACCAGGCAGCCGACACGCTGCCGATGGGCCCGCTGCACGTTTATGGACTACCGGTTCTCGGCGGTTCGAGAGGCTGTTGCGTAATAAATGTATTCGCGGTAGACTCCAACCGTCGGGGTCTCGGAGAGTGCTCGCGAACGGTCGTTTTTCGCGTTCCTGGCGTCTACTGGGAGTGGCGTGATGACAGAGCTTGGCGACGACAGCCGAAGAGATCTGGAGTTCGAGAAGGGTTTCAGGGGTAAGAAGGTCCTGATCACCGGCGGACTCGGGTTCATCGGAAGTTCCTTGGCGGTGAGGCTCGTTCCGCTCGGGGCGGAGGTCACCGTTATCGATGCCATGATCCCGGACTACGGCGGCAACCTTTTCAACATTGAACCGATCAAGAGCGATATCACCATCAACTTCTCCAACATCACCGACGCGACCTCGATGAACTACCTGGTCCGCGACAAGGACTTCATCTTCCACTGCGCGGGACAGGTGTGCCACATCATGAGCCTGAACAACCCGTTTCCGGATATCGAGTACAACATCAAAGGGGTTGCAGTCCTCATGCAGGCTTGCAAGAACTACAACCCGACTGCAAAAATAGTGAAGACAGGCACGAGAGGGCAATACGGACCGTCGGAAAGGCTCCCGGTAAGCGAAGACGCTCCCACGAATCCCCGGGGCATCTACGAGATATCGAACCTCACCGGCGAGAAAATCATGAAGATCTACAACGACGTGCACGGGGTCAAGACAGTCCTCCTGCGGCTTACGAATATCTACGGTCCCCGATCCCAGATGAAACACTCGCGCTTCGGCGTGGTGAACTGGTTCATCCGGCAGGCCCTCGACAACGAGACGATCAGAGTGTTCGGCGACGGGAAGATTCTGAGGGATTTCCTCTATATCGATGATTGCGTGGACGCTGTCCTGGCGAGCGCCCTCTGCGACAGAGCGGCAGGGGAGATCCTGAACGTCGGAATGAACAAAGCGGTGTGCTTCCTGGATTTGGTGAAGTGCATCATCGAGGTTACAGGGAGCGGACGGTGGGAGTACTCCGAGTTCACTCCCGAACGCAAGGCGCAGGAACCCGGGGATTTCTATTCGGACATCACTAAGATCAGGAATGTCGTCGGATGGGAGCCCACGGTCGCGCTCGAGGAAGGACTGGCCCGCACCGCGGAGTACTACAGACAACACAGGCAGTGGTACTGGCAAATTTCCACTAACGAATAGAAGCGTTATCCTCCACGCAGGCGACACCGATAACAAGGATGCACGGACATGGCGGCCTTGGCGAGAAATCCCGTTCCTTCATTTTCGGGTCAGTTGGAACAGTACGACGCGATCCGGACCGAAATCCAATCGGCGATCGACCGGGTTTTGCAGAGCGGCTGGTACATACTCGGCCGCGAAGTCGAGGCTTTTGAGCGGGAGTTTGCCGCGTACTGCGGGGTGAAACACGCCCTCGGGTGTGCGTCCGGCACGGAGGCGCTGGCCCTCGCCCTGATGGCTCTCGGTGTGGGGAGGGGGGACGAGGTGGTCACCGTCGCGCACACGGCCGTTCCCACGATCTCCGCGGTCACGATGACGGGCGCTACACCGGTTTTCGTCGACATCGGCGAGCACTTCTTGATGGATGTCGACCGAATCGAAGCTGTTATTACCGATCGGACGAAGGTCATCCTGCCGGTCCATTTGTACGGCCAGATGGCCGATATGGACGCGATTTTGAACATTGCCTCGAAGCATCACATCCACGTGGTGGAGGACGCGTGCCAGGCGCACGGCGCGGAGTACAGGGGGAAAAAGGCGGGGTCATGGGGGACCCTCGGGTGTTTCAGTTTCTATCCTACAAAAAACTTGGGGTGTTATGGAGACGGCGGGGCGGTGACGACGGACGACAAAGAGCTCTACGATCGTCTGGTCATGTTGAGAAATTACGGCCAGGAGAAGAGATATTTTCACACGATGAAGGGCATTAACAGCCGTCTGGACGAGATACAAGCCGCAGTTCTGCGGGTCAAGCTCACCCACTTGGACGAATGGAACCGGAAACGCCGTCAGGTCGCCGTTTGGTACCGCGATGCGCTGGGAGATTCGTGCGCGTGCCCCGGCGAAAAGCCGAACGCCAGCCATGTCTATCATCTCTACGTAATTCGAGCGATGGAACGTGACGGATTGAAAGCGCATCTCGACAAGGCAGGAATCACGACTTTGATGCACTACCCCGTTCCGGTGCACCTGCAAGAGGCGTACAAGGACCTCGGGTACCGCGTGGGCGATTTACCCGTGACGGAGGCAACGGTGAAGGAAATACTCAGCTTGCCAATGCATCCGGCGGTCACCGAGGATGGGGTCGACTGCGTTTGCACGAGCATACGCCATTATCTCGGAAGACACGGTGAGACGCGGTGAACAAGCACAAACTCTCAGTCATAATCCCCGTCTACTACAATGCCGAAAGCCTCGAAGAACTCTACGCACGTCTGCGAAAAGTCCCTGAGTCGCACCCGTCCCTCGATCTCGAGGTTCTGTTCGTCGACGACGGTTCCGGCGATCGCTCCTACGAGGTGGTCCGCCGGATCGCCGCGGAGGACGAGCGAGTGGTCGTGCTGAAATTGTCGCGGAATTTCGGATCCTTCAACGCCTGTCTCGCCGGGCTTACGCGCGCATCGGGGGATTGCGGCGTCATCATTTCGGCCGATCTGCAGGATCCGCCCGAATTGATCGGCGAGATGTACGAACGCTGGCGGCAAGGAAAAAAGGTCGTGATGGCTGTCCGCGCGCGGCGGGAGGAGGGGTTCTTCAAGGTCCTGTTCGCCAAGATGTATTACAGGGTGTTCCGTGCCCTCGTGGATAACGCGATGCCCCGGGGAGGGTTTGACTTCGTACTCATAGACAGGATCGTTATCGACAATCTCACCGAGATGCGGGAGAAGAACACGACTCTGATGGGGCTCATTCTCTGGAGCGGATTCGAGCGTGAGGAGATCCCCTATACGCGAATGTCGCGCAAACACGGCCGTTCGCGGTGGTCGCTCGTGAAGAAAGCGAACTACTTCGTCGACTCCCTGGTTGCTTTCACCCAGTTACCCATACGCTTGGTCACGCTGCTTGGAGTTCTCACCTGTGTCGTTAGCTTCCTGGGTATCGTCTACATTCTGGCGGTGAGTCTAACGGGCCGCGTGGCCGTGGCGGGATGGGCGTCGGTGATGGTGGTCATGTTTTTCATGTTCAGCCTCATGATGATCGGGATGGGGATTCTGGGAGAGTACGTATGGAGGGGCCTCGAGGAGTCTCGAAAACGGCCTTCCTTCATCATCGAGTCAGAATATCGCCGCGGCGTTGATGGTGCTCGGAAGGAGTGACATCCTATGATCAGTCCCCATGCCATCGTGCAGACGGAGGACCTGGGCGACGGCGTCAGCATCGGCGAGTTCGCCGTTGTTCGGGCCGGCGTGTGTCTCGGTCGGGGGGTGCGGATCCATCCCCACGTCGTCATTGAATCCGGTGTTCGCCTCGAGGAAGGCGTTGAGGTATTCCCGGGTGCCTACATCGGAAAAGAGCCGAAAGGGGCGGGAGCGACGGCGCGCGTCATGCAGTTCGAGCGGCGTGTCGTGATCGGTCGGGGCACTTCCGTCGGGCCGCATGCCGTGGTTTTCTACGACGTGGAGATCGGAGCAGAAACCCTCATCGGTGACGGGGCGTCGATCCGCGAGCAGTGTCGTGTCGGATCGCGCTGCATCATCAGCCGCTATGTTACGGTCAACTACAACACGACAATCGGCAACCGCACGCGTATCATGGATATGACGCACATTACCGGTAACTGCGTAATAGGGGACGAGGTGTTCATTAGTGCGTTGGTGTCGACCACGAACGACAAT
>CAZYCB010000178.1:0-1660 GCA_964645735.1 uncultured bacterium
GCTCTCCCTTCGTGAACCTGCCGTCTGAAATGAAGACGGACGCAGTATAGAACATGGCGAACACAGATGAAAGCCATGGGACCGCCCCTTTGGCGTGGCCACCGCTGCGCAGGACGCTATGCCCCGTAGGATTGGATCACGTCGTACAAGACGGCGGCGCCGAACTCCAACGCCTCGATCGGGATGCGTTCGTCTGTAGCGTGAATCGTCGAGAAGAACGACACGTCCGGAGGCAGATTCATCGGCGTGTAGCCGTACGTCTGGATTCCGAGCTTGGCGAAGTGCCGCCCGTCGCTGCTGGCCGGAAGGAGGTACGGGACCGGCACGGCATTGGGCACCCGTTTCAAGAGAAGACGCCCGAGCAGGTCGACTAGCGCGAGATCGGGCTCGGAGGAGCGCTCTTCGCCCGGGACGACGTGAGCCTCACCGTCGCTGCGCAGGATGGGCCGAAGCTCGTCGAGTAGATCGTCCGTCGTGTACCCCGGCAAGAGACGCCCGTCGAGGGCGATGTGGATTTCGCTCGGGATGACGTTCAAGCGGTCCCCGCCGCGCACGATCTTCGCATACACGGTGTTGCGGAAGAGAGGCTCAAAGGTTCGCCCTGCGTCGCCGAGCGCGTCCAGCACGCGATCGGTGAACGCGGGGTTGAGCAGGCGACGCACGGCGACCCGCCCTGGGAACGGCAGGCGGCCGGCCATCGCTTCGATCATCTGCCGCGTCACGGGGGTGATGTGCACCGGGAGTCGATGGGTCTCGAGACGTCCGAGAATCCGACCGAGTTTTGCCATGGCGCCGCCCCGCAGGGGGCGCGCACCGTGGCCGGCTGGCCCGCGAATGACCACGTCGACGGGAACGGGCGACTTCTCCGCTACCTGAATCATGTAGAACGTGCGACCAAGGATGTGCAGAGGAAACCCGCCGAACTCACTGATTGCGTATCGGACGCCACGGAAGAGATCCGGGCGCTCGTCGACAAGGAAGCGGGCGCCGCAGTCTCCGCCCGACTCCTCGTCCACAACCAGGGCAAGGACGAGGTCGCCGGCCGGGGTGACACCGCCTCTCGCCGCGCGCAAGAAGGCGCTCACCATCATCGCCACGCCGCCCTTCATGTCGAGCGCGCCACGCCCCCATACATAGCCGTCGGATACCGCGCCGGCGAACGGCGGGACACTCCACGTTTGACCCGAGACAGGAACGACATCCACGTGGCCGTAGAAGAGAAGGGCCGGCGCTTGGCCACGCCCAGGCAGACGCGCCATCAGATTTGGCCGGCCGGGGACCTTCTCGACTCGTTCCGTGGCGAGCCCCGCTTCCCTCAACAGCCCGTCGAGGAAGTCGATGCACGGCGCCTCGTTCCCGGGCGGGTTCGTGGTGTCGAAGCGAAGGAGTTCCTGAAGAAGCTCGACCGGGCGCTCGCCCGCGGACCGTCTTGCCTGGATCACACAGCCTCCCTTCGACAGGTCGCATGCTCCGTCATTCTCTTCCTCCTTGTCTCGCCTCTACCACTTCTTGAACAGGAAGAACGCGGCCGCGATGAGAAAAGCGAACCCGACCAGGTAGTTCCAGCGCAAGGGTTCCTTCAGGTGCGTGACGGAGAAGCCGGCGAACACCACGAGCGAGATGACTTCTTGGATCGTTTTCAACTGGGCCGCCGAGAATT
>CAZYCB010000179.1:0-1884 GCA_964645735.1 uncultured bacterium
ACGCGGAAGACGAGCAGCGTGTCAAAGGCCTGCGCCTCGGCGTCGAAGAGCATCTCCTCGAGGCCGGGGCGGTTCATGTGGGTGCCGGATTCAGTGTCCCGGTAGGTCTTGTGGAGGCGCCAGTCCTCGCCCCAGGAGGCCTTTGAGAAGGCTTCGAGGCGCTCGGTTTGGGCGCCGAGCGAATACTTCTGGTGGTCCTCGTCGGTGGAGATCCGGGTGTAGAACGAGACCCGGTTGGGTCCGTCGCGGAGCTCGCGCGCCGCCACGCCCGCGACCCCCTTTCCGTTCCCTCCGACCGAAGTGCGTTTCAAGCTAACCTCCTGATAGCATGCAATTTGCGCCCCACTTTGCGCCCCAGTCCTACCTCTGGACGCCACCGGCATCAAGGTAATTCCGTCGCCCACCGGACTGACCCCCATAGGACAAAGGGGGGATAGGCGACATAGGTGGGGACAACTGGGAAGTGCATGCAGTTCCGGCTTGACCCCTAACAGCCGTTAGGAGATACTTCCGCGAGTTTCAACCCGCCCTGAAGGAGATCCGAAACATGCCAGGGAAAGAACCACTCACGGCTCGCCAGGAGGAGATCCTGAGTTGGGTGAAGGGCTTCATCCGCGAGCACGCAATGCCGCCGACCGTGCGCGAGATCGGAGCCGCCTTCGAGATCAAGAGCTCGAGCGTTTTCGACCTACTGCAGGCACTAGAGCGCAAGGGCCCGTACTATCCGAATATTCGAACTCGCAGCCATCCAACCACTTGCCGCCTCTGATATAGTCACCGGATGATTGAAACGATTCATTTCCAGCTCTTGCTGGCGACGTTTGCTGGATGGGTCGGTCGGCGGCAAACGGCGGTTATTGCCTACCTGATCGAAGAGAATCGAGTCCTAAAAGAACAGCTGGAGTCGGGCGGGAAACGCATGCGCTTCAGCGATGACCAGCGACGCCGACTGGCGGCCAAAGGAAAACCCTTGGGCCGAAAGGTGTTGTGCCGGATCGCGACCATCGTCACCCCTGAAACTATCCTTGCGTGGCACCGCAGACTCATCGCTGCGAAATGGACCTATCCACAGAGGGGAGTCGGCCGTCCCGGGGTGATGAGGGAGATACGCAAGTTGATTGTCCGGATGGCGGAAGAGAACCCAAGTTGGGGATATGCGCGGATCCAAGGCCAGCTGAAGCACTTGGACCATCGTGTGGCCCGGAGCACGATTGCCAAGGTCATGAAGGAACACGGGATCAAGCCCTCTCCTGAGCGACCCATGAGTTGGGGGACGTTTGTGCGTTCGCATGCACATCTGATCGTTGCCGCCGACTTTTTCACGACCGAAGTGTGGACAGTTAGAGGATTGGTCCGACACTTCACGTTATTTGTCATCGACATCGCCACCCGACGGGTTCACATCGCCGGTACGACCGAGAGCCCCGTTTCGCCATGGATGGAACAGATTGCGCGAAATCTGACGGACTGTGAGGAGGGCTTCCTGACGGGGAAGCGCTTTCTCATCATCGATCGAGACTCGATCTTCTCGCCCAAGTTCAAATCGATCTTGCGGGATTCCGGCGTGGAGATTCTGCTTACGGCCTACCAGGCGCCGAACATGAACGCGTATGCGGAACGGTTCGTGAGGTCGATCAAATCGGAGTGCCTTGATCAAATAATCCTTCTCGGACGAGAATCTCTGGTCCGTGCAATCGCCGAGTACGCGACTCACTACCACGACGAACGCAGTCATCAGGGCATCGGGAATGAGATCGTCAGCGGGGCAGTGCATCAGATTGCCGGGAATGTCGAAGTGAAGGAGCGCCTGGGCGGGTTGCTCAAGTACTACTGCCGCGAGGCTGCGTAGCCCGATCGAGTTTTCGGATAGTACGCGGAAGAACA
>CAZYCB010000180.1:0-2388 GCA_964645735.1 uncultured bacterium
CCATCGCCGAGACGATCCCCGAGTCCACGATGAATCGATACTGTTTGTCGAACGTCTCCGTGGTGTCGTTGTCGAATCCGATGATGAACCCGCCGAGAACATCGATCCCGTACGAATAGAGCTTTCGTACCGACGAAAGGATGTTGCGCCGCGTATTCTGAGTCTTTCCCGTTTCCTTGAGGCTTTCTTCGTCGGGAGATTCGATACCGATGAACACCCATTCGAAACGAGCCTCCCTGAAGAGCCCGAGCAATTCATCGTCGTCGGCGATGTTCAGGGATACTTCGGTACCGAGCTGAAAGCTGTAATCGTGCTCCGCCTGATAGTCCCTCAGGAACCTGAGCAGATCCTTGGCCGCTTTCTTGTCCCCGATGAGATTGTCGTCGACAAAAAAGATATTGCGGACATTCATCTCGCGCAGCTTGTCGAGCTCCGCGCGGATTTGATCCAGAGATTTTGCGCGGGGACGACGCCCGAACATGACGATGATGTCGCAGAACTCGCACTGATACGGGCATCCCCTCGAATACTGCATGCTCATCATTCCGTACTGACGCTGATCGAGGAGATCGAAACGCGGCACAGGAGAGGCTTCGAGCGAAACGACACCTGTCTCGTGATACAGTTTCCGCGGCCTCCCCGCCTCGAAATCGCTGCAGAATTCTTTCCAGACGTACTCTGCTTCGCCCGCCACGACGGAATCGGCGAGCGACTCGTACAACTCCGGGCGCAACGAGGCGTAACTCCCGCCCGCGACCACGAAATGGCCCTTGCTCCGATAGTATCCGAGGAGTTCCTTCTGACGCGGGAACTGGACCCCCATTCCCGAGATCCCGATGATGTCCGCGTCAGAATCCAGAGGTATCGACCGGGTATTCTCGTCCCGGATTTCGACGTCCCACTCCGGGGGGCAGAGAGCCGCCAGAGTGGCAAGACCCAAGGGAGGGTTGGTCGTGCGCGCACCCGGCACGAACTCGTCGATCGCCCATTTGAGACTCCAGAAACTCTCGGGGAACTTGGGATTGATGAGGAGAAGCTTCACGCGGATCGTCTTTTCAACTGAGCCAAGGCGCGGACCCTACCGGACATCGTCACCGGATTTCGTTGAAGCCCGCCAAACTGCATCGAATATACCGGACATGCCCACCCCTGCCTAGCGTTATTTGGGCCAGCGGGAGGAAAAACGCGAGAATCGTCACGGAGCGGCGGGAGACCGGGAGCCGCAACTGCGGCGCACGCGTCGGTTTATGCGGCGCACGCGTCGTTTCGTGCGCCGGGCGCACCCGGCGCCGATTCTCGCCGGCGGAGACTATCGGTCCGGTTCCAGTCGCTCGATCTTGCACAAACGTTTCGCGAGATACTCGCCGACGAACCGATGTCCTTCGTAGTTCCAATGACCGCGGGAGTGAGTGACGGGCCAGTAGTACGGATCGGTGCCGGAGCGTTGGAACTCGTCGAGTCCGGGCCGGAGATCGATGTACGTCAGACGCGCCTCTTCGATGACCGGCAGATAGTACGAAGGGATTTCTCTGTGACTGACGATGATGATGCGCGAGGGGCCCGAACGATCTATGCGGCCGAGCTCTTCGAGCACCGCCTTGTTGACCCGGAAGTACGGGTCTTGCGACTCGCTCTCGGGTGACTGCTTCCCGTTCGCATGCCTGCGCGGCGCAAATTTGTCCAATACGATCCGCGGCGTCTCTCCCATCTGGTAGCGCGAGAAGGCGCTCTGCAGCAGTTGGTACGAACCGAGCTCGCGCGTGAAACGCAGACGCTTCTTGCGCAGAAACCTGTCGGACTTGGCGAAGTCGTAGTTCACCTTCAGATTGCCGTCGTCGTCGAGGTAACACAACGGGCCCTTGCTCTTGTCGCGTGCAAAAAACGAGTCTTCGGTGAGGACGAACAGCGTGATATCCGGGTGGAACCGCGTCACCAGATCCTTGTAGTACGCGTACATGGTTCTCAGATGCTGGCCGCTCAAACCGAAGTTCAGCACCTCTACTCGGCGGCCCGTCCGCTTGGCGAGCTCCGCCTCCAGCACCGAACGCAGGTTCCATTTCGGAAACAGCTGAAACGCCTCCACGAACGAATCGCCGACGAGGGCCACGCGGAGAGCGTCTCCCGTCCTCTCCGGCGGGTACCCGGGCCCCAGGCCTCCGTACTCGTTGATGCGGCCCATGTAGAACCCCTCCTGGATCAGCACGGCGCGGGCATTCGGCTTGAACGCCCTGCCGAGCAGGGGGTCGTCGACCACGAACGAGGGCAGGCTGATTTCCGTGGTGCGGAAGAAGATCTCGAAACAGACGAACGTCACCAAAGCGGCCGCGATGAACTTCGCGCCAATAAGGAGTATGCGTTTCATATCCATCCACCGCTCCAACATCAGAA
>CAZYCB010000181.1:0-2695 GCA_964645735.1 uncultured bacterium
CGGTAGGCCTCATGACGAAAGATAGGATCCTCGAAGTCGGCGGCAAACGAGTGGCGAACTGGGACGAGATCATCAACGCCGTGTGGGACCGCCGGGAGGACGTGATTCCACTCGCAGTTCTCCGCGGGGACGACACGCTCCGCGTCGATTTCTAGTGCAGGATCAAGGACAACCGCGTGAACGTCGGATTCTACCCGTACATCTCGACGGTGATCGGACAGGTCAAGCGCGACGGCCCGGCGTATCACGCGGGCCTGCGGACGGGGGCCGTGGTGGAGGCGATCAACGGCGCGCCGGCGGAGACTTTCTACGATATCGAACAGATCGTTCACAAGAACGCGAATGTCCCCCTCCTGGTGCGATGGTCGCAGGCGGGTGTGCAGCACGAAGACAGCATCACTCCGGTTCCCAAGAAGGTTCTCAAAGAGGGTTCCAAGACGGAATTCGAGATCGTCGGACAGATCGGCGTGGGCCCCTCCTACAAGAACGAACGCGTGGCACTGCCCCGTGCGGTGGGAATGGCGTTCGAATCGTCCACGCAGATGATCGTGGAGATCGTCTCCTTCCTGAAGCTCCTCGTGACCGGGCGCACGGGCATCGAGGGTGTCGGAGGACCGATCCTCATCACGCAAATGGCCGGAGACATGGCGCGGTGGGGGTTCAACTACCTCATCTATTTTCTGGCGTTTTTCAGCATCAATCTCTGCATCTTCAACCTGCTTCCCATTCTCCCCTTCGACGGAGGGCATCTGGCGCTCTTTTGCTACGAGGGAGTCGCGCGGCGGCGCGTGAATCGGCGCCTTCGCGACATTCTCACCCAGGCGGGGTTTGTGCTGCTTGTCGCGCTGATGATATTCGTCGTGGTGGTCGATCTGACACGGTGCGCGGGTTCGTCACCGGTCCTCTTCTGATCCGCCGACGCCGCCCTCCAAACCCAGGGCTTTCTCGATGCTGCGAAAGACGAGAATCCATCGGTCGGGGTTCGAGTTGAGCTGCCGGATGGTGTTTGAAACGCGGGTCGTGTCTATCGTAGAATCGAGCACGGAGAAAAGGCTCTCGGATCTCGCATAGCTGACGTTGCGAACATCATTTGCTTCGGCGATCCGGACGTACGCGCCGACGAGGTACGCCTCGTCGGGGGAGAGTCCCACGTTCGTCGTTTCCTTGTCGCCGTGCGTGCAGTAGGATGACACGAATACCAAGGCGGCAACGACGCCGATTTTCAGGAGAGAGAGCGAAAGTACTCTGATCGAGCCGGGGCGGGCCATCGAATTGAATTCCTCGTCATCGAAGTCCTTGCCGTGCCACTTCTGCGCGCGTATCGGCGCGGATACCCATCTTACGCGATGGGTTGCGGGGTTGGCAATCGCGCTTTTGACGGTCTGCACGGTGTGCTTGGGACCGCAGCGTGCGCGCGCGCAAGACGTCGACCTGCCGCCGAAAGCGAAGGAGCCCTTCATCGGGCGGATCGTTTTCGACGGAGCCTCCTTTTTTTCCGCCAAGGACCTCAAGGGGCAGATGAAAACCACGAAGGCGCCCTTCTTCGCGATTCTCCACCGGCCCCGTCTCGACAGGGAGACGCTCCGCCGCGACACCGCCGCCCTCCAGGCGTTCTACCGGGCGAACGGTTTTCTGGACGCTAAGGTGATGCTCGAACGGCTCGAACTGCTGCAGAACGGGACGTTCGTCGACATCGTCATCCGGATCGAGGAAGGCGAGGCCACGCGCGTGGACGTCGTCGCGTTCCAGGGAACCGGCCCGATCTCCGAGGACAAGCTCCGCAAGAATCTCCGTCTCAAGCCTGGGGTGCCCTTCAATCCTACGCTCGTCGACGGGGACATCTACGCTATCAAGAGGAGCTACTTCGAGGTCGGCCACCTCGCCGTGGAGATCGACGACTCCGTGGCGGTCGAGGGCAAAACGGTCCGCCTCCTCTACCGCATCGAACCGGGGCCCGTGGTCGCAATTCGCCGGATCGGGATCACGGGAAACCGCCTCACCAAACCACGGATCATCGAGCGAGAACTGGCGATCAAGGAAGGGGAGACGTTTCGCCTGGGCAAAGCCGTGGAGACGCAGAGGAACCTCTTCGAGACGGGATTGTTCACTGAAGCGGAGATCGTACCGGAGAACCTGGATGTGGCATCGCGCACCGTGGACGTAAACGTCCGGGTCCGCGAACGGAAATCCGCGTACTTCGAAGTGGGCTTGGGCGTCGGGAACATCCTCGGAAGCCGGGTGACGGGTGAGTGGGGGGACAGGAACATGTTCGGTACGGGAAGGCGCCTCAAGCTGAAAGCCGAGTACTCCTTCGCGCTCTTCGAAGGGGACGTCGTCGACTTCGGGAAACTGGATGTGCGCGTGAAGTACTACAGGTACGACGCCGAGTTCGCCCAGCGGCACGTTCTGGGAACGCAGTTTCAACTGGCGCTCAATGCGTACATCGAGAACGACGCGACCGTCGAGCCCATCGTCATCCGCACGCGCGGAGCGGCCATCGGCACCTTGCGGCACTTGAGTCAGCGGACCGATTTGACAGCGAGCCTCTCCGACGAAAATATCGAGCGCGAGATTCCCGGCGCCGAAACGGAGAAATCCCATTCGAGACTCCTCCGCGGATCGGTCAGCCACGACACGCGCGACTTCGTCCTCGATCCGCATAGAGGGACGTATCGCGATCTCCGCGGGGAACTCG
>CAZYCB010000182.1:0-11404 GCA_964645735.1 uncultured bacterium
CCACGGCCGTGCTCGCAGGCTGCGCGCGGGCGCGGGCGCCCGTGGCCGCCACCCGCGGAGGGAAGCCGAGGGAAGCGGAGCGCAGGGGCCGCAAAGACTCCACAGCGCTCCCATAAAAGCTAGTACGGCCGCTTGAGCCATCTGAGTCGTTGCCCCGCCATGAGCTTCACGAGCACTATGCCTGCGATGAAGCCGCCGATGTGCGCAAACCAGGCGACTCCGCCGCCCTGAATTCCGGTGGATAGAGACGCGACTCCGCTGAAGATCTGGAGGACGAACCAGAGGACAAGGATCACGCCGGCAGGGACGAGCATCGGGCGGATGATGATCCCGAGAAAAAGGAGCGTGAGCACTTTGGCGCGGGGATGGACGATGAGGTACGCGCCGAGCACGCCGGAGACGGCGCCGCTCGCGCCCACGGTGGGCACCGTCGAGCTCGGGTCCGTGAGAATATGCGCTCCCGCGGCGGCGAAACCGCAGAGGAGATAGAAGAGGAGAAACTTCACCGGCCCGAGGAGATCCTCGATGTTGTTGCCGAAGACCCAGAGGTAAAGCATGTTCCCGAGGATGTGAAAAAAACCGCCGTGCAGGAACATCGACGTGAGAATCGTCAGCTGCACGAACGAGGGCCCCGGGGCGTGGACGATCGGAAGCCCTTTGGCGCTCCCCACCAGATCCGTCGAGTGTGTGATTTCGTAGGGGACCATCCCGAAGGCTGCGAAGAAGGTGTCGAGGCCCTGGCCGAGCGTGAGTTCGTAGATGAAGACGATCGCGTTTACCGCGATGAGCCCCACCGTGACGAAGGGGAAACGTTCGGTGGGGTTCAGATCCTTGAGGGGAAATACCACGGCGGGGGCCGCCTCCCTTCACTACTCGGTGCCGCGAATCGTGCCCAGGACCTTTTCCACGTGACGGAGCCTGTCGCGCCCCTCGATCCTGCGCGCGAGGAGCATCGTCTCGAGAAGGGAAAGGGTTTCCATCGTGCTCACTTCGTACCACGGCGGGAGAACCGTGCACGACAGCCCTTCCGATCGCACTTTCCCGAGCGCATTGCGGAGCGCCGTCCTGTCGTTCCACGCAGCGCCGGGGAGCAGCCCGGAGACGAACCGCTTTAGCGCGATGAGGTAAAGACCACCCTCGAACGTCGGTCCAAGAACCACGTCCCTGTGCTTGAGCTTGGCGTACGCCCGTTTCAAGTAGACGAGGGGCACGTCCGGACTTCTCGCACCGATGACGCACGCGATGCTCCCCTCGTGCTCGAGGAGAATGCCGAAGGCGTGATCGAGCCGCTCGCCGTCAGAAGATCCCTCTTGGGGGACGAGCGAGCACCTCGGGGGAACGAGATCCTGCACGACAGACGGGACATCTCCCCCATGGAAGACCGTTGTCGGCATCTTCTTCAATTTGGCGATGCGGCTCAAGAGGTCGGCGAAAAACGCGATCTGAAGATCTCGTGCGGCGGACAGAGCAAGCGGAGGAACCAGGCGAGTGTGCAGATCGCCGGGCGCTGGAACGTTCAGAAAGATGCCGAGTTTCTTGTTGTACACGCTCGTCTCGATGCGAACCGGATTCGGGCGGCCGACGTCGATACTAGCACGGGGTTCGCGGCCGTCCAAGGGGAGACGGGCGGCGGGAGGGTGTCGGGCAGGAACCCGGGAGGGGCGCGAAAGCGGGGGATAGACAGAGCCTCCGAGCCGGAAATGGCTTGACATCGGGTTCCTTTGCTCTTAGTTTTAATTCACTTAATTCTAATGGGATACGCGGTTTTTCTCGGGCCGGCGCATGCGGACGCGGCGGCGTGCCGCGTCCGCGCGCGAGTCAATCCGGAGTCCGACACTTCATGCCGCTCGGTCTCAAATATTCATCGCTGGTGATCCTCTTCATCCTGGCCGTGGCAGTTCCCACGATGCTCGTCGGGTTGGCCGCGCTGGCCCGTACCCGGCGGCCTACCTCGCAGAAGCACACGCCGTTCGAAAGCGGGGTCGACCCCGTCGGTGACGCGCGGCGGCGCTTCTCCGTGAAGTTTTTTCTCGTGGCGCTTCTCTTCCTCGTGTTCGACGTCGAAACCGTGTTCGTTTTCCCGTGGGCCGTTCTTTTCCGGCGGCTGGGCTTGTTCGGCTTCATCGAGATGGCGATCTTCCTCGTGATTCTGCTCGTGGGATTGTTCTACGTGTGGAAAAAAGGAGCTCTGGAGTGGGAGTGAAAGGGATTCCCGTCACGAAGCACGAAACGGGGATCATCACCACGCGGCTCGACGAGGTGATCCGCTGGGGCCGGAAGAACTCGTTGTGGCCGCTTCCGTACGCCACGGCGTGCTGCGGCATTGAGTACATGGCCGCGCTGTCGAGCATCTTCGACATAGCCCGATTCGGCGCCGAGCTGGTGCGATTCTCGCCGCGCCAATCCGATCTTCTGATCGTAGCCGGCACGATCAACTATAAAATCGGACCGGTCCTCAAAAGGATCTACGACCAGATGTGCGAGCCGAAGTACGTGATCTCGATGGGGGCGTGCGCCTGCTCCGGCGGGTTCTACGACAACTACGCGACGATCCAGGGGATCGATCAGATCATCCCCGTCGACGTGTTCATCCCGGGGTGTCCGCCGAGGCCGGACGCGATGCTCAACGCCGTGGTCAAGATACAGGAGAAAATCGACACCGAGCCGCAGAGAGGACCGCGGCAGCCCGAAAGGGAACGTGAAAGAACTCGATAGCATCATCGAAGAGATCAAACAACGCTTCGGCGACGCCGTCGAAGCGTCGGATCGTCCTCTCGGAGACGCGGTGCTCACCGTCCGTAAGGCGCGCATCCGCGACGTCCTCTCTCGTCTGAGAGAAGAGGGGTTCGATCTTCTCCTCGACATCGCGGGGGTCGACGGATTGCATCTCGGCCGCCGCGAGCGGTTCGAAATCGTCTACAACCTCTGCGCGCTCGATGCCGACCTCCGTCTCCGCGTGAAAGTCTTCGTTTTGGAAAGCGACATGAATCTGCCGACGGTGTCCGATCTGTGGGCGTCGGCGAACTGGGCCGAACGCGAGGCGTACGACATGTTCGGTTTCGTGTTCGAAGGGCACCCCAATCTCGTCCGCATCCTCTGCCATCGAGAGTTCGTCGGACACGCGCTCCGCAAGGACTATCCGATCATGAAAGGGCAGTGGGCGACGGGAACGAGCGATCTCAAACCCGATCTCGAAAGAGAGTAGGTGGCGGCTTGACGGCGCCAGACAGCATCGATCCGAAGGAGTTCGACAGCGCCGCACCGTCGGGAGTGGGGCCGCCGGCGGGCGACGAGGTCGATCTCGGGGACGAGATGTCTCTCGACGACCTCGACGTCGAGCCGATGTACATCAATATCGGCCCGACTCACCCCGCCACGCACGGCACGTTCAGGGTTTTTTGCAAGCTCGACGGCGAGCGGATCGAGAAAACGGCGGTCGAGGTCGGGTATCTCCACCGCGGTTTCGAGAAGACAGCCGAGACGAAAACCTACGCGCTCGTGATCCCGTACACGGACCGTTTGAACTACTGCAGCGGCCTGGTGAACAACATCGGTTACTGCAAGGCGGTGGAGCGGTTGCTCGGCGTGACCATCACGCCCCGCACGGAAATCATCCGTGTCATCATCTGCGAGATCCAGAGAATCATGGATCACATGATCTGCCTCGGCGCCAATCTCGTGGATATCGGGGCCCTCACGAACTACTGGTACTTCTTCAATTGCCGCGAGACGCTCAACGACGTTCTCGAAGCTCTCACCGGGGCTCGCCTGACGTACTCGTACATCCGTGTCGGCGGGCTCGCGTGGGATCTGCCCAAGGGTTTCGAGGAGAACGTCCGCGCCGCCCTGAAGACGGTGCCCAAAGCGATCAAGGACGTCGAGGGTCTCGTGAAGAAGAACCGGATCTTCGTCGACCGGGCGAGAGACATCGGTGTGATGAGCGCCAAGGATGCGGTGAGCTACGGTTTCACCGGGCCCTGCCTCAGGGCGAGCGGCGTCGACCGCGACCTGAGGAGAAAGCGGCCGTACTACCACTATGACGAGTTCGACTTCGACGTCGTCGTCGGCGAGCGGGGAGACGTCTACGACCGCGTGTTCGTCCGTGTGGAGGAGATGAAACAGAGCCTTCGCATCATCGAGCAGGCGCTCAAGATTCTCCCCGGGGGACCGATCAACGTGGACGACAAGAACATTGTGCTCCCGTCCAAGGACAAAGTTCACTCGTCGATGGAGGAGCTGATCAACCATTTCAAACTGATCATCGAAGGAATCAAGGTGCCGGCCGGGGAGATCTACGACGCGATCGAGGCTCCCAACGGCGAACTGGGGTTCTACATCGTGAGCGACGGATCGGGGAAACCGTACCGCATAAAGGTGCGGCCGCCGTGCTTCTACCTCATGAACGGACTGAAGAAGCTCATAGAGGGGCACATGGTCGCGGACATCGTGGCGATCCTCGCGGGGCTCAACATCATTGCAGGAGAACTGGACAGGTAAGAAACGCACTATGGAAAACGCAAAACCGTTCGTATCCGACGAGAGAAACGAGAAATCGTTCCAGGAGACGCTCAAGAGGTATCCGACCCGGATGGCGGCGCTTCTCCCCACGCTCTGGCTCGCCATGGGCCAGAACGGATATCTCACGAATGACATTCTCGAGTACGTGGCGGAGAGGCTCGATCTGTCGCCAGTGCACGTGTACGCCGTCGCCGAGTTCTACACGATGTTCCGCGACGAGCCCGTGGGCGTGTACCACCTCGAACTCTGCCGCAACCTGAGCTGCACGCTCTCGGGGTCCGAGGATCTCGTGGCCCATCTGGAGGAGAAGTACGGGATCTTTCCCGGGGAGATCACGGGAGACGGGATGTTCAGTCTCGAACTCGTCGAGTGCCTTGGATCGTGCGGGACGGCGCCTGCGATGCGCGTCAACGACGTCTACTGTGAAAACCTCACTGTGGAAAAACTCGACCGGATAATACAGGGGTGCCGCTCGGGTGTCGAACCCGAGGAAGAACCCATGGGAGTTCACTGACCGGCGGCAGTGGTGACATGTCGAAAAAGATAGTCAGCGCTCATTTCGACAAACCGAACGCGAACACGCTCTCCGTGTACGAAGAGCTCGGCGGGTACCGCTCGCTCACGAGGCTATTCGCGATGAATCCGGCGGACGTCATCGAAGAGGTCAAGAAATCGGGGCTTCGGGGCCGCGGCGGGGCCGGGTTCTCGGCGGGAATGAAGTGGAGTTTCGTCCCGAAGGACGGCACGAAACCCAAGTACCTGTGCGTCAACGCCGACGAGGGCGAGCCGGGGACATTCAAAGACCGGAAGATCCTCGTTCTCGACCCCCACGCGCTGATCGAAGGAATCATCATCTGTTGTTGGGCCGTGGGGATCCACGCGGCCTACGTGTACGTCAGGGGCGAGTACGACACGCCGATCAAGAAGCTTCAGGCGGCGATCGACGAAGCGTACGCGGCAGGCTGGCTCGGCAAGAACATTCGCGGGAGCGGATTCGATCTCGATGTCTATGTCCACCGCGGCGCGGGCGCGTACATATGCGGCGAGGAAACGGGGCTGATCGAGTCCCTCGAGGGCAAGAAAGGCCAGCCGCGGCCCAAGCCGCCGTACCCGGCGGTGATCGGTCTCTTCGGATGCCCGACGGTGGTCAACAATGTCGAGACGCTCTCGGCGCTGCCGTTCATACTCAACAACGGGTGGGAGGCGTACGCCGCGATCGGAACGGAGAAGAGCAAGGGGACGATGCTCTTCTCGATCAGCGGAATGGTCGAGCGCCCTGGAGTCTACGAAGAGGCGTTCGGCGTGAACCTCTGGGAGTTCATCGAGAGAAGCACGGGCGGGATGAAGGGCGGGCGGCGCCTCAAAGCGGTGATCCCCGGAGGATCGTCGTCGCCCATTCTCACGGCCCAAGAAGCGCGGAACGTCTCTCTCGATTACGAGTCGATCGCCGCGGCGGGCTCGATGATCGGCTCGGGTGCGATCATCGTTTTGAGCGAGGACGACTGTGTCGTCAAGGCCCTCCAGGTGATCAGCAGGTTTTACGCGCACGAGTCGTGCGGTCAATGCCCGCCCTGCCGGGAGGGCACGTACTGGATCACGCAACTGGCCGAACGGCTGGAAAAGGGCGAAGGACATCCGGACGATCTCGATCTGATTCTCGACATTTGTCCCAACATGATGGGGACGACGGTGTGCGTGCTCTCGGACGCCATGGCTCTCCCCGCGCGGAGCTACGTGCAGAAGTACAGAGAAGAGTTCGAGCGGCACATCCGTGAAAAACGGTGCCCGCTCGCGGGTGTTCGGAAGAGCGCGGCCGCGGGATAGGCGGGAGGAAGCTACGCCGACATGAGTGTAACGATCAAAGTCGACGGCAAGACGATCGAGACCGAAGCCGGGCGCCAGCTCATCGACGTTCTGAACGAGAACGGGTGGGACACGCCTCATTTCTGCTACCACCCGGGTCTCGGGCCCGACGGGAACTGCCGGATGTGCCAGGTCGAGATCGTCACGCCGCGGGGTCCCATGCTCGCCATCTCGTGCAACACGAAAGTGACGGACGGGATGGAAGTGCTGACGGCGAGCGAGAGAGTGAAAAGGGTCCGCGCCGGGGTCGAGGAATTTCTCCTCTTGAACCACCCGCTCGATTGCCCGATCTGCGACAAGGCGGGCGAGTGCACGCTGCAGAATTACTACATGCAGCACGATCTGAAGAAAGGCCGCCAGGAGTTCGTCCGCTTCAAGAAGAGCAAGGCGCTGGACATCGGACCGACGCTCATCCTCGATCAGGAGCGGTGCGTTCTGTGCGACCGGTGCGTCCGTTTCCTGCGCATCTGGGCGGGCGAGGAGCAGCTCTACATCGCCGGCCGGGGACACGCGGCGTTCCTGACGACCTTTCCCGGGAAACAAGTGACGAACCCGTACTCGCTCAACACCGTCGACCTCTGTCCCGTCGGCGCGCTCACCAGCAAGGATTTTCGTTTCTCCACGCCGACGTGGTTTCTCAACCGGACGCCCTCGGTGTGCACGGAGTGCTCGCGTGGGTGTTCCATCGAGGTCGACGTCGATACGAGGGACAACCAGGTGAGAAGGCTCAGACCCCGCCACAATCCCCACGTGAACGGCTACTGGATGTGCGACGAGGGCCGTTTAAACTACACGTTCGTCAACACGGACCGGGTGAGAACATGCATCGTCGAGCGCGGCGGCGGAAAGTTCGAGACGTCGCTCGAAAACGCGCTGATCGAGCTCGCGGGGATGATCGGGGCGGCGGAGAACGCCCAGCCGGGCAGCGCACGCCCGCCGGCGGCGCCTGAACTCGTCGTTCTTGCATCGGCCACCTGTACGCTCGAAGAGATGTACGCGTGCAAGACGCTAGCAGATGTCCGTCCCGGGACGGCGGTCTACGCCGCGCGCCATGTGCCCGACGGCATAGAGGACCGCCTGCTCCGGAAGAGCGACCGGCATGCGAACGTTAGAGGCGCCGAGCTTCTCGGCCTTCGCGTGGTGGACTTTACGCCGAAGGCCCTGGCGAGCGGCGCACCGGCCGGTGTGGATGTGCCGCCCAAGGCCGTTCTTCTCGCTGTCGGGTTCGACTACGGAATCGGAGAGCCGCTGGAGAAGTTTTTTGAAAAGTTCTCGAGGGTCGCCATAATCGCGGCCCGTGAGAGCGGTCTCACGAAGCTGGCGTATGTGCTCATACCTGGTTTGACGTTTGCCGAGAAGGAAGGCCTCGTCGTCAATTTCGACGGTCACATCCAGAAGCTCGCTCCGGCGCTCGATGGGTTGTGGGACAAGACGCCGCCGTGGGAAGTTGTCGCGCGGCTCGCCGGCGCGCTCACCCGCGGGGCGGCGGTCGAGACGATCGCCGGTTTGAGGAGCCGCCTCGCCGCGCGGGAATCGGCGTTCGCCGCGGTGGATCTCAACGCGGTGGGTCCGGCGGGAACGAGGCTCGAAGCGAAGACCCTGTGATTTTGCCTCGGAGGGCAAGGACTCGATGACGATTCATCTTATAGGGTTGGGAAAAGCGGTGTTCATCTGGGGACTCGCGCTTGTGTGCGTTCTCGTCTCGATTTGGTTCGAGCGCAAGGGGGCGGCGTTCATACAGGACCGTGTCGGGCCGAACCGCGCGGCGATCCTCGGGGTCCGGCTCGCGGGGTTCATGCACAACTTCACCGACGTGGTGAAGCTTCTGACGAAAGAGATGATGGTCCCCGCGCGCTCGAGCAGATGGTATTTCATGTGTGCCCCGTTCATCGGCATCACCGTGGTCCTTTTCGCATTCGCCGTCATCCCCTGGGCCGACAACTTCCGCTTCGGAAACTGGAACATCCCGATGCAGGTGACGGATCTGAACGGAGGAATCCTCTTCATCCTCGCGATCACGTCTCTCGAGGTCTACGGAGTGGTGCTCGCGGGGTGGTCGTCCAACAACAAGTTCTCGCTTCTCGGGGGTCTCCGGTCCTCGGCGCAGATGATAAGCTACGAGGTGCCTCTCGCCCTGAGCATCATCGGCGTGTTCATGGTTTTCGGAACCGTCCGCCTCGGCGAAATCGTGAGCGGCCAGGGCGATCTCCTTTTCGGTTTCCTCCCGAAGTGGGGGTTGTTCGTCCAGCCGCTGGGGTTCATCCTCTTTCTCACCGCGTCGTTTGCCGAGACGAACCGTACCCCGTTCGATATCCCCGAAGGGGATTCGGAGATCGTTGCGGGATACCACACCGAATATAGCGGCATTCGCTTCGCCATTTTCTACGTGGGAGAGTACGCCGCCCTCGTGCTCGCTGCCGCCGTCGTGACCACACTTTACTTCGGCGGGTGGCAGATCCCGTACCTCCCGACGGCGAAGCTCATCGGGAACGCCCCGTCGGTGCTGAAGGTGATGCTCGTTGCCGGGGCGATCTTATCGCTCGCTGCTGCGATAGCGCTCCTCGTGTACGACAAGCGCATGAGAGGGACGTGGCCGAAAGGCGACCTTCGGAACCAGGAAGGCCGGGTGCTGGCCGCATTGGCGTTTCTGTCGCTCGTCGCGCACGTCGCCGCAGCGGTCTACTTCTGGTCGGTCGATATGCCCGAGTGGGGACGCGCCACCGTAGCCCTCCTCGCGCAGATCGGCGCGTTCGTGGTGAAGCTTGTCTTTTTCTGCTGGTTTTTCATCTGGGTTCGGTGGACGCTGCCCCGCTTCCGTTACGATCAGCTGATGCGCCTGGGGTGGAAGACGCTTCTCCCGCTCGCGTTCCTCAATATTTTTGCGACGGGGTTGGTGATCCTCCTCATCGACAGAGCGGGGTCTTAGAGCGGCGAAAGGACGTTATCGGATCATGGAGCTCGTGGTTTTCTACATACTCGCCGGGTTCTCCGTCGTCGGCGCCTTGCTGATGGTCACGCGGAAAAGCCCCCTCGCAGGAGCGTTCGCGCTCATCGTATCCATGGCCGCTCTCGCGGGGCTCTTCGCCATGCTCCACGCGGAGTTCGTGTTCATTCTGCAGATACTCCTGTACGCAGGGGCGATCATGGTGCTCATCATCTTCACGATCATGCTCCTCAATCTTTCGCCGAAGGAGCTCAAGGAAAGACCGCTGGGAAAAGTGAAGGGCGTCGTCATTCTTGCCGCGACGGTCGCCGGATTCCTCGGTTTTCTCCGCGTGCTGTTGACGCTCCCGCAGGGAGTTCCGTTCGTCGCGCCGACGTTCGGGAATCTCGAGGAGGTGGGGGCACTGATGTTTTCGAGCTACATGTTTCCGTTCGAAGTCATTTCGGTGCTGCTCCTCGTCGCGATCGTAGGCATCGTCATTCTAGCGAAGAAATCGATATAGGGAGGCGCTAGTCGGGATGGTCACCATACACCACTACATGGTCTTGAGCGCCGTCCTCTTCTTCATCGGCGTTTTCGGGGTCCTGTTTCGCAGGAACCTCATCGTGGTCTTCATGTCGATCGAGCTGATGCTCAACGCGGTGAACCTCTCCTTCGTGACGTTCGCGCGCTACACGCAGAGCATGGACGGTCACGTCGTGGCGTTTTTCGTCATGGCGCTGGCCGCGGCCGAGGCGGCGATCGGGCTCGCCATCCTCGTGATGATCTTCAGGAACCGATCCACGGTTCAGGCGGATGACCTGAGCCTCATGAGGGATTAGAGGATTTCGTGGACAGATACCTGTGGCTCATACCTTTTGCGCCGTTGGCGGGCGCCGTGTTGAACGGGCTCGTCGCGATCTCGTTTTCGCGAAGCGAACGCAAAGCGAGCGAACGGCTCGTATCCTTCATAGGGTGTCTTGCGCCGCTCGTGTCGTTCGTCGCCGCCGCGGGGCTCTTCCTCCACCTGCGCGCTCTGCCCGAAACCGAACGCGTCGTCACGCAGACGATCTTCCCGTGGCTCGTCGCCGGGGATCTCTACGTGGACTTCGCCCTCATGATCGATACGCTCTCCATGGTGATGGTGCTCGTCGTGACCGGCGTGGGCACGGTGATCCACTTTTATTCGATCGGCTACATGGCGAAAGACAGGGGCTTCGCCCGGTATTTCGCGTATCTCAACCTGTTCATGTTCTCGATGCTCGTTCTCGTCACCGCCAAGAGCATCCCCGTGCTCTTCATAGGGTGGGAAGGTGTGGGGCTTTGCTCGTATCTGCTGATCGGGTTCTGGTTCGAGGACATCAAGAACGCCGCGGCGGGCAAAAAGGCGTTCATAGTGAACCGGATCGGCGATTTCGCCTTTCTCATCGGCATATTCGTGGTGTTCCTTGCGACGTCGCGGATGGGACATCCGACGCTGGATTTCGGAGAGCTTCGAGCGCTCGTCAGCACGCATCCGGAGGCTTTCGCGGGCGCGGCGACTGCGGCGGCGATCCTCTTCTTCATCGGTGCCACGGGGAAATCCGCTCAGATACCCCTCTACGTGTGGCTGCCCGACGCGATGGCGGGCCCCACGCCGGTGAGCGCTCTCATACACGCGGCGACGATGGTGACCGCCGGCGTCTACATGGTGGCCCGGTTCTCGTACCTCTATCTCGAGAGCCCCACGGCTATGGCGATCGTGGCTACCGTCGGAGCGGTGACGGCGCTCTTCGCGGCGACGATCGGCATGTGTCAGCGAGACATCAAGAAGGTGCTCGCGTATTCGACGGTGAGCCAGCTCGGCTACATGTTCGCCGCCGTCGGTGTCGGCGCCTACGCGGCGGGGATCTTCCATCTGATGACGCACGCGTTTTTCAAGGCGTGTCTTTTTCTGGGTGCGGGTTCAGTGATCCACGCAATGGGCGGCGAGCAGGACATGTTCAAGATGGGGGCGCTCGGCAAGGCGATGAAGAGAACGTCGATCACGTTCGTGATCGCGAGCGCGACGATCGCCGGCGTGCCTCCGCTTGCCGCGTTCTTCTCGAAGGACGAGATCCT
>CAZYCB010000183.1:0-3949 GCA_964645735.1 uncultured bacterium
ATCGAAACGGCTCTCGGCGAGACGTTCGGCGCCGTGCGGGGGCGGGTGACCGCGGCGGACGCGCCTGTCTCCGGAGAGCCGGTGAACTTGCCCGAGGAGGAAGAGGCCGCGGAATCCTCCGAGGGCGAGATCGTTCGCATCATCGCCCCCTTCATGACGACGGATGCCGCACTGAAAGTCATACACCTGCTGAAATTCGGCGGATACCCCGAGCTTGCCCTCCCCGTCGCACGAGCCGCGGGATGGGCGATCCGGAGGTCCGAAGGTGCGCAGTGGGACGGTGCGGCGGTCCTAGTTCCCACACCGATGGACCCGCGGTCTCTGAAACGGCGGGGCTTCAATCACGCCGAGAGGATCGCTCGTGCCCTGTCGGCCGAACTCGGCTGGCCCGTCGCGGCGGGCGTGCTCCTCAAAAGGCCGGGAGCGAGGATGCAATCCCGGACACGGCGCGAGGACCGTGCCCGGAATGTGCGCGACGCTTTCTGGTGCCCCCCCTCGTCCGCCGCCGAACTCGCTGGAAAGAAAGCGATTCTCGTCGACGACCTGGTCACGACGGGGGCCACGGCGGCCGCGTGCGGCGCGGCGCTCTTGCAGGGAGGTGCGGGGTCGGTGACAGTCGTCTGCTTCGGTAGGGCGATGTAGTTCTACGACTTGACACAGCGGGTGGCGGTGGTTATCATCACCCTCCCGGTTGGCGCAGCGCCCCGAGCCCGGGTTGGGCGGGGACCGGCAGCCGGGGGACCTTTTTTTTGCCGGACGCCGGGTGCGGGACGAGCGTCCGTTTGAACCGGAGCCGGTCGGCGGTGGGCCGGCGATTCTCCTCTCCGCCCGATGGGCGGATGGACAGGGAGGTTTCGATGGCAATCAAGGTGGCGATCAACGGTTTCGGTCGGATAGGCAGGCTCGTGCTTCGTCACGGTTTCCAGGACGACGCGTTCGACTTCGTCGCGGTGAACGATATCACCAGCCCCGAAGTTCTGGCTCACCTTCTCAAGTACGATTCGATACACCGCCGCTTCCCCGTCGACGTGAAACCGGCCAAAGGCGGGATCAAAGTCGGGAACAGAGTGCTCCGAGTGCTCGCCGAGACGGATCCGGCGAAACTCCCGTGGGAAAAGCTCGACGTCGATGTGGTCATAGAATCGACCGGCCGCTTTACCAAGCGCGACGACGCCGCAAAACACCTCGCGGCGGGGGCGAAGAAAGTGCTGATCTCGGCGCCGTCGAAGGACTGCGATTTCATGATCGTGATCGGCGTCAATCACACGAAGTACGACAAGAAGAAGCACCATGTGATCTCCACCGCGTCGTGTACGACGAACTGTCTCGCTCCTGTCGCCAAGGTTCTCAACGACAACTTCGAAATCGTGCAGGGTTTGATGACCACTATTCATGCGTACACGAACGACCAGAAGATACTGGATCTTCCCCACAAGGACCTGCGCCGTGCGAGAGCGGCGTGCGTGTCGATGATTCCCACGACGACGGGCGCGGCGTGGGCCGTGTCGAGGGTCCTT
Organism: uncultured bacterium; assembly: GCA_964645735.1. Classification (GTDB taxonomy): domain Bacteria; phylum Krumholzibacteriota; class Krumholzibacteriia; order WVZY01; family WVZY01; genus CAZYCB01. The sequence continues at coordinate 1,518 of CAZYCB010000183.1, forward strand.
CCCGAACTCGCCGGGAAGCTCGACGGGATGGCCGTCCGCGTTCCGGTGGCGAACGGATCCCTCGTGGATCTCGTCGTGGATCTCAAAAAGAAAACCACGGTCGAGGAAATCATCGAGGCGTTGAAAAAGGCGGCGACCGGGAAGCTCAAGGGGATCCTCGAATACACCGAGGACGAGATCGTCTCGATCGACGTCGTGGGGAACGCCCATTCCTCCATCTTCGATGCCAAGTCGACGATGTGCGTGGGCAAGAACATGTTCAAAGTGCTCTCGTGGTACGACAACGAGTTCGGCTACTCGGCCCGCATGGTGGATATGCTCCGGCTTCTGGTCAAATGAGAGTGAGGGTCAATGAAGAAAATCAGCATACGCGATTACGACGTGACCGGAAAGCGCGTGCTCATGCGCGTGGACTTCAACGTGCCCCTGGATAGGGACCGGAACATCACCGATGACACGAGGATCGTTGCGGCGCTCCCCACGATCAGGAACATCGTCGACCGGGGAGGCCGGCTCGTCCTGATGAGCCACCTGGGCCGGCCGAGAGGCAAGAGGGACGAGCAGCTGAGCCTCGCTCCCGCGGCGTTTCACCTGGGTTCGCTCGTCGACAAACCGGTGAAGTTCGTCAAGGACTGTATCGGTGAGGAGGTGCGGCACAAAATCTCGCTCCTGAGAAACGGCGAGATCCTCGTTCTCGAAAACCTCCGCTTCTACCCGGGGGAGGAGGCCAACGATCCGGCTTTCGCGCGCGAGCTCGCGTCGCTCGGCGAGATCTACGTGAACGACGCGTTCGGAGCCGCGCACCGGGCGCACGCGTCCACCGTTGGAGTCGGGGAGCACTTCGAGGTGAGGGCGGCGGGGTTCCTCATGGAGAAGGAGCTCGATGCCCTCGGTAAGGCCCTGGAGAATCCCGCCCGGCCTTTCGTCGCGGTGCTCGGCGGTGCAAAGATCAAGGGCAAGATCAATCTCATCCAATCGCTGATGTCCCGTGTCGATGTTCTCCTCGTGGGCGGCGGGATGATGTTCACCTTCTACAAGGCGACGGGCCTCGAAATCGGCAAGAGCATCGTGGACGACAGCTACCTCGGTTTGTGCAAGGAACTCCTCGGCAGCTCCCGGTCGGGTCACGGGAGGCTTCTTCTGCCCGTCGATTGTATCGTGGCTAAGGAGATCGACGATAGCTCGCCGGCCTCCGAGGTATCGAGCGCCGACATACCGGAAGACTGCGCGGGCGCGGACATCGGTCCGAAGTCCATCGAGCTCTTCAAGGGGTCGTTGGCCGCCGCGAAGACGATTTTTTGGAATGGACCCATGGGAGTTTTCGAAAAGCCGCGTTTCGCCGAGGGGACGAAGGAGGTCGCGAGAGCGATCGCCGAGGCGACCTCGAAGGGCGCTGTGACCATCGTCGGGGGCGGCGACAGCGTGGCGGCCATCAATCTCATGGGAATCGCCGACAAGTTCACGCACATCTCGACCGGAGGCGGGGCGTCGCTCGAATTCATGGAGGGACGCGCGCTCCCCGGCGTGGACGCTCTGTGCGACACCGCGGAGACGGCCTGCGATCGTTAGCGTACATTTTGCCGGACGGGTGGTTTTCGGGTGACGAGAGATCGCAGCTCCGGACCCCCCGCCGCGAATCGGAGGAGCGGGCACTTGTCAGGAAAGAAGCTCATCGCCGCGAACTGGAAGATGCAGAAGAGCATCGCCGGTGCGAGGGCTTTCGCCGAGAGCTTGAAGTCTGCGGTGAAGACGAATGCACGGGTCGACATGGTCGTTTTTCCGCCGTTCCTCGCCTTGCCGGCGACGGTGGAGATCCTCGCCGATTCGCCCGTCGCCGTCGGCGCCCAGGATCTCTTCTGGGAAAACGACGGCGCGTACACGGGAGAAGTCTCGGCGGGGATGGTGATAGAGGCGGGCGGAACGTACGTTCTCGTCGGTCACTCCGAGCGGCGGCACGTCCTGGGAGAGACCAACGAGATCGTCGGTAAAAAGCTCGGGGCAGCGGTGAGCGGCGGGCTGACTCCGGTGCTGTGCGTGGGTGAAACCATCGCCGATCGCGAAGCCGGCCGTGCCGAGGCGATCGTGAAGGAGCAGCTCGACGCGGCGCTCTCGGGCCTCCTCAGGGACGACGCCGAGGGGATCGTGGTCGCGTACGAGCCTGTCTGGGCGATCGGTACGGGCAGGACGGCGACGCCCGAGGACGCTGTCGCGATGCACCGTTTCATCCGAGACACTCTGGGGGTCCGCTTCGGCTCCGATACGGCGGACCGGCTCCGCATTCTTTATGGGGGCAGCGTCAAGCCCCAGAACGCGGGCGTTCTCCTCGGCGAGGCAGAGATCGACGGGGCCCTGATCGGAGGGGCGAGCCTTGAAATCGATTCTTTTTTGCAGATTGCGGCCGCCGTTCGGTAGTATAATACGCGGGAGTTCTT
>CAZYCB010000184.1:0-5285 GCA_964645735.1 uncultured bacterium
CCGCGTTCGCAACGCCGCTGAAGCTCGGGCCGTCGACCATACGATGATGTCGGTGCCGTACGCGTTCGTCGGACACGGGACTCCCGGACCCGCCGTGCTCCTCCTCGGCGAAGCCGGCGGCGCCAATGTGTGGCTCGCCGCACGGCGCGGAGCGCGGTCGATCGACGTCGTGCAGCCCAACAGAGAACTCGCTCGTCTCGTTGCGAAGACGCTTCGCGGCGAAGACGGGGCGGTGTTCGATGGGCGCGGGGTGAAGGTGACGGTCGAGGAGCCGCGTCACTTCGTGGATCACGCCGACGTTCGCTACGATCTCATACAGCTCGTGACTCTCGAATCCTGGTCGGTCGGCACGGAAGGAGTCGGCGGCCTCAAGCAGGATGACCTCGTTACCGTCGAGGGACTCGAGGCGTGTCTCGAACGCCTCGCGCCGAACGGAATCGTCTCGGTGTGCCGGGCGATCGAGACCCCGCCCCGGGAAAACGCGAAGCTTCTGGCAACGTTCGCGGCGGCGCTGAGGCGCCGGGGCGTCTCCCGGCCGGCGGAACACATTGCCGTCGTGCGCGATTTTCTCGCCGTGTGCACGATGGTCAAGGCCTCCCCGTGGACTCCGGGCGAGATCGAGAGGGTCCGCGCGTTGTGCGAAGAGCGCGAGCTCACTCCCGTGTATTTCGCGGGAATACGGGACGGAGAACTCAACCACCCCGACGAGCTCCCCGGCCCGCCCGGCGAGACGGGCGACTGGCTCCATCATATCGCGGTCAGACTCTTATCGGGCGATGCGAAAGAGGCGAGAGCGCTGATCGACGCGTGGCCGTTCCGTATCGACCCGCCGACCGACGACCGCCCCTTCTTCGAGAATTTCGGGAAGCTCGAGTCGATAGGACTGCTCAGAAAGACGTTCGGAGATCTGTGGCTCACTCGGACCGAGCTCGCTTTTCTCTTCGTGCTCGGAGCGATGGCCGTCATCGCCCTCGCGGGAGCGGTGATGACGATCGTTCCTCTGGGCTTCCAGCGCGACGTCCGGCGCTCGCGCGGACGACGTGCCACGGCGTTCTACTTCGCTGCGATCGGACTGGGCTACATCGTGATGGAGATCACGCTGCTCTCGCGTCTCATCCATTTGATCGGAGACCCGGTTCTGGCGGGCGCTGTGACGATCGGAGGTTTTCTTTTCTTCTCGGGGCTGGGGAGCCTCGCGGCGCAGCGCGTCGATCCGTCGCGCGCCGTGTTCGTGAGGTGCGTCATCGCCGCTCTCGTCGCCGCGGGTGCGGCCGCCATCGCAGCGAGCGGACCCGCGGCGTATTTCGCGGGAGCTTTCGTCCTGCCGGCACGTCTCGGCATCGCGGCGCTTCTCATCGCGCCGGTCGCGTTCGCCATGGGTTTCCCCATGGCGGCGGGTCTCGGCCGGGTGGAGAGAGCGGCGCCGCCCCTCGTTCCCTGGGCTTGGGGAGTGAACGGCTTCGCGTCCGTTCTTGCGTCTCCCCTGGCTACCGCGATCGGCATGTCAGCCGGTTTCAGAACTGCCGGTGCAGCTGCTCTCGTCCTCTACGTGCTCGCGGCGATCGCCTTCGGCGCTCTCCCGCGACCGGGAGCCGCGCGCGGCGACCGCGGCACGCGGCAAGAGGGTGGATGACGCGGCCGGAATCAGATCTGTGTGTAGAAGTCATTTCCCTTGTCGTCGACGATGATGAACGCGGGAAAATCCTTCACGGCGATCTCCCACACCGCTTCCATGCCGAGTTCCTCGAAATCCAGCAGGCGAGCGGCCTTGATGTTATCGTGCGTGAGAATGGCCGCCGGCCCGCCGATGGACCCGAGGTAGAACCCGCCGTTTTCCTTGCACGCTTTGGTGACTCCCGCGGACCGGTTTCCCTTGGCGAGCATCACCATCGAAGCGCCGCGTTTCTGGAACTCGTCGACGTACGGATCCATTCGCGCCGCCGTCGTCGGTCCGAAGCTGCCCGAGGGCATCCCCGGGGGAGTTTTCGAGGGCCCGGCGTAGTAGACGGGATGGTCTTTGAGATACTGCGGGAGGTCCTGTCCGCGGTCGAGCATCTCTTTGAAACGCAGGTGCGCGATATCCCGCGCGACAACGAGCTTGCCGTTCAGGCTGAGCCGTGTTTTCACCGGGTGCTTCGTGAGCGCAGCGAGGATTTCTTTCATCGGCCGGTCGAGATCCACGCGCACGACCTCGCCTTCTTTGTGGAGCTTCGGATCGGGGAGAAAACGCGCGGGATCCATGTCGAGCTGTTCGAGAAAGAGACCGTCGCGCGTGATCTTCGCGGCTACCTGCCGGTCGGCACTGCAGCTCACGCCGACGCCCACGGGAAGCGAGGCACCGTGACGCGGCAGACGAATGACACGGGCGTCGAGAGCGAAGTGCTTTCCGCCGAACTGCGCGCCGAGCCCGAGTCCATACGCTCTCTTCATGACCTCGGCTTCGAGCTCGGGATCGCGGAACGCGCCTCCTCCTTTGCTCCCCTTCGTGGGAAGCCCGTCATAGTAGTGCGCGGTGGCGAGCTTGAGCGTTTTCATCGTCGTCTCGACGGACGTGCCCCCGATCACGACTCCCAGATGGTACGGCGGACACGCCGTCGTCCCGAGCGACCGGAGCTTTTCGCCTATGTACTCGGGCAGCCGTTTCGGCGTGAGTATCGCCTTGGTCTCGTGGAAAAAGAGCATTTTGTTCGCGGACCCGCCGCCCTTGGCCATGAAGAGAAAGCGGTACTCGTCTCCCCCGACGGCCATGATATCGATCTGCGCGGGAAGGTTGGACCCCGTGTTGACCTCCTCGTACATGGAAAGCGGCGCGTTTTGGGAGTACCGGAGGTACTCGCCCGTGTACGTCTTGAAAATGCCGCGGGAGAGCGCCTCTTCGTCGTCGCCGTCGGTCCAGACCCGCTGGCCCTTCTTCCCCATCACCACGGCCGTCCCGGTGTCCTGACAGCTCGGAAGTATCCGCGCCGATGCGATCACCGCGTTTTTGAGAAGGGTGAGGGCGACGTAGCGGTCGTTGTCCGAGGCCTCGGGGTCGTCGAGTATCATGCGGAGCGCCTGGAGGTGCGACGTCCGGAAGAAGTAGTTCACGTCGCTGAACGCCTGGCGGGCCAGCTCGGTGAGAGCATCCGCCTCGATCTTGAGAATCTGCTTGCCGTCGAACGCGCCGGCCGACACCCAGTCTTTGGAGAGCAGCCGGTACTGCGTTTTGTCCTCGCCTGCACGAAACATCGGTTCGTATGTGAAGTCAGCCATAGGAAATCTCCCCGTTCAGAAAAGGACCTCCGTCACCCCCATGAAACGCTTTCGGGGAGTATACGACAAAAACCGGCCGGCGGCCCTCGAACTTTGCGAAGTGCATTTTGCACTGTACGGTTGCGGGTTTTCGTGGTATCCTCTAGCCCTGGAATGGCAGGCGGGAGCCTGCTCCGATCTCAGCACGGCAACCGATGGTCTTTCTACTCATGAAGGGGGTAGCAGAGTGAAGCACCTTATGCGAATCGTTGTCCTCGCCGCAGCTGTGGCGTTCGTCGTCTTCAGCTGTAGCAAGGAGCCGGAGCTTTTCCAGACTCCGTCTCCGACGGGAACCGGACCCTTCGTTTCGAGCCTGAACGGCACCGAAACCCTCGGCGACATTCCCATCTCGCTCGCGGCGGGAACCGGGATCGTTGTCGGAGGCGTGGGCACCCGGACGACGCAGCCTGCGACCATGACCGTCGTCGTCCCCGACGGCGCGACGGTGAAGCAGGTCATCCTATATTGGGAGGGCAACAATCCCACACCGGTCGGCGATGACCAGGTCACGATCGAGGGGAGCCTGGTGACGGGTGACCAGATCGGCGGACCGACCTACTTCTACACCAACGCGTTTACGACGACGTACCGCGCGGACATCACGACTCTCGGCGTGGTCGCGGCGGGCACGAACTCCATCGAAGTAAGCGGGATGAACTACGCAAAGAACAACGGCGCGGGCGTCATGGTCATCTATGACGACGGCTCCGGCGCATCCCAAATCGGCATCAAGGACGGGAGCGACTGCGCGTACTACGGCTTCTCTTCGCCGCTCGATACGACCGTACCGCAGACGTTCACGTTCGCCGCGGCCGCCATGGACCGCGAGGCCACGATCGCGCTCCTCGCGAGCAGCGTCGAGGACAACCGGCCCAACGTGCTTCGCGTAACGATCGAGAGCGTCGTCACCGACATCGTCGACCCGCTCCACGATTCGGGCGGAGGCAAGTGGGACGCCTACCAGACAACCGTGACGATTCCCGCCGGGGCGACCGAATTGACGATGCAGTGCCTGTCGCTCAAGGATCCGACAAGCACGTTCACCGGGGACCCGGCATCTCTCGATTGGAACTGCGCGGCGCTTTCGGTGCCTTCCGTGCCGCTCGCTTCGATCGGCGACTACGTGTGGCTCGATGGGAACTGCGACGGCATACAGGACCAGAGCGAAGACGGAATACCCGGCGTGACCGTGTATCTGTTCGAGTGCGGGGACATGACCCCGATCGACGATACGACGACCGACGCGAACGGATACTACCTGTTCGACCACCTCACGCCCGGTGAGTACCAGGTCATGTTCGTCAAACCCGCCGGCCTCGAGTTCAGCCCGCAAAACGCCGGTTCGAACGACGCTCTCGACAGCGATGCGCTGCCCACGTCCGGCATGACGGCGTGCACGACGCTCGACGCGGACGAGAACGACATGACATGGGATGCCGGGTTGTGCCAACCCGTGGAAGTTCTCATGTGCCGCATGACCGGCGGCGCGAACGGCGAATCGGACGAGATCATTCCCGACCGGATTAGCAACGGCCCCAACATGAACGTCTACACCTGCGGCGGACAGGCGGGAGCCCCGACGGCGCTTCAGCCCCAGCCGTGGGGAGAATGGACGCACTCGCAGCAGCGCGGGCCGGCCGGATCGTTCACGTTCCACGGCGGCACGGCGAGCGCACCGCGGGGATCCGAAATCGACTGGATACAGTGCAACGATCCCGGCTGGTGCGTCCAGGCGAGAAAGGCCCCGGCCAAGCAGCTCGACTTCGGCGGCGTCGGCACGTTCCACAATTTGAAGGGCGCTCCGGCGTCGATCGGCAGCTACGTCATCGTGGGCGAGTCACTGCACTGGTTCGAGGTCAATATCGACGATCTTGGCGAACCCAGCCGGGGCTGGGCAATGCTGGCAGGTGGTAGTCCATGAGCATCATCATTCTTGACGGGATTATCGGCCAGGGTATCAACGAAGAACTTGCGCAGGTCCAGGACTTTGGCGA
>CAZYCB010000185.1:0-5553 GCA_964645735.1 uncultured bacterium
GTGCTCGCAGGCTGCGCGCGGGCGCGGGCGCCCGTGGCCGCCACCCGCTGCTTCCCGCCTGGGGGCGGGCGATCCTCGGTCGCTCCCGCGAAGGGCTCTCGACGACCCCGCAGCGCACCCCTTAAAAAAAAGGGCTCTGTGACATCTGTCACAGAGCCCTTTTGTCGCACGATCAGAGAATCCGATCTGACGCTACCGCGAGTGCACTAGAGCGGCAGTTTCGCCAGCGGAAGCCCGAACGCTTCCGCCACGCCGGGGCAGGTCAGCTTGCCGTCGTACGTGTTGAAGCCTTTGGCCAGCGCCTCGCTCTTCTTCGCCGCTCCGAACGGAGTCAAGTCCGCTACCTGGAGGACGTAGGGGAGTGTGGCGTTGGTGAGCGCCGCGGTGCTCGTGACCGGAACGGCGCCGGGCATGTTGGCCACGCAGTAGTGAACGACGCCGTCCACCACGAACACCGGATCGTCGTGCGTCGTCGGCTTGCTCGTCTCGGCGATGCCGCCCTGGTCGATCGACACGTCGACGATCACGGACCCCTTCTTCATCTTCTTGAGGTGCTCGCGCTTGATGAGCTTCGGAGCCTTCGCGCCGGCGAGGAGCACTGCGCCGATGACCATGTCCGCTTTTTCCAGCTCCTCTTCCGTGTTCGCGGCGTTGCCGATGAGAGTGGTGAGGCGGCCGTGATAGATATCATCGAGATAGCGGAGCTTCACGGGGTCGATGTCGATGACGACCACACGCGCGCCCATACCCATCGCGATGCGTATGGCGTTTTTCCCCGCCGTGCCCGCGCCGAGAACGAGCACCCGCCCCGGGGCGACGCCGGTCACGCCGGAGAGCAGGATCCCCCGTCCGCCGTTCGGCGCTTCCAGCGCCCACGTGCCCACCTGCACGGAGAGCCGGCCCGCAACCTCGCTCATGGGAATGAGAAGGGGGAGCGAACCGTCGGGGAGTTCGATCGTTTCGTAGCTGATCGCCGTCACGCGACGATTGAGGAGTTCGTCCGTCTGGGGCCTGTCGGCGGCCAGATGGAGGTACGTGAAGAGTATCAGGTCTTCGCGAAGATGTTTGAATTCGGTCGAGAGCGGTTCCTTGACCTTGACGACCATTTCGGACTTTTCCCAGATTTCGGCCGCCGTCGGAACTATCACGGCGCCTGCGGCTTTGTACTGGGCGTCGGGGAAACCGCTGCCCGTCCCCGCCGACGTCTCGACGAGAACGTCGTGATTGTGTATACGCGCCGCCCTGACTCCCTCCGGAGTCATTGCCACACGTGCTTCGTTTGATTTAATCTCCTTTGGAATACCGATTCTCATGTACGCCTCCAAATGTGGGACCGATGAATCTCATGAACGTTCTCATCGACGCCGCGAAAATAATCCGAACGAAAACCCTACCACATGAACGGCCGGGGTGCAAGCCGAACAATCGGACCGCGGGGCTCGGAGGATCGCACGCCAGAGGCCCCGCGGCCGGGCGCGAGGAGAAAAGCTGGCAAGGCGCCTGCCTTCGGGGCGGCGTCGGCCTCGAGAGTACGGCGGGGGTGGACCGATGATCATTCTCGCCGGAGCGATCGCCGTCGTTCTCACTCTCCTGTACGTCACATGGAAGATCCGCTACAGGTATCCGCCGAGAGACATCCCGCCCGTACTCTGCTTCCACAAGCTCTCCCGCCGGCTCTGCGTCGAGGGCACGTGGACAACGCCCGAACGATTTCTCGGCTACATCGATTTCCTCGTCGAACGAGGGTATCGCTTCCTCCGGGAGGACGAGTTCTACGACGCGCTCGACGGCCGTTCTCCCGACAACGCGAAGAGCGTCCTCCTCACGTTCGACGACGGTTACCAGGAACTGTGCGAGATGTTCACCGAACACCTCGCGCCGCGCGGCATTCCAGCGCTCGTGTTCCTGGTCACGGCGTACGCGGGCAGGGATAACACGTGGGATCTCTCTCTGGGACGACGTCCGTTCCGGCATCTTTCGTGGGAAGAGGTGGCCGAAATGGCGCGATTGGGAGCACGCTTCGGATCGCACGGGGCGACACACGTCGATCTCACACGCGTGCCGCAGCACGTGGTCGAGGAAGAGGTGAGCGCTTCGCGCCGCGTGCTCGCCGACCGCACGGGCACGACCGTGCGCTCCTTCTCCTATCCGTTCGGCCGGTACGGCGCGGCGGCGATGGCGGCCGTCGAGAACGCCGGATACAGCGGCGCTTTCTCGCTCTACCCGCGCCACGCCAACGATCGGGTCGACCGGTTCGCGCTCCGCCGCAGCGGCGTCTACGTGATCGACACGAACCTCACTCTCCGCTGGAAACTCGAGCCGACTCGGTTCTTTTGGTTCGAAGAGATGAAGTGCCGGGCGATCAACGCCACCGCGGTCATTACGCCGGTCCTCAAACGATTTTCCGCGGGCCGGGATAGATGATCCCAAATCTGCGTTTGTGGTAGAAGCGCGAGAGAGCGACGAGCGGGACCACAAGGGCGAGGTAGGCGGGCCAGAAGAACGCCGCCGCGAGCGTGGCGATGAGCGTGTTCGCCTGTACGACAAAAGCGCTCGCCCCGAGTGATTTCTTCGAGAGCGGGTATGCGGCAACGGGAAGCGATGCGCCCGTCACCACGGCGGCAACGAGATCTCGGGCGGCTGCCGCCATGACGAATCCCAGGGCGGTGAGCGCCACCGCGGCGATGGCCGAAGCGCGCACGCCGACGAGCACGGTCGTGCTTTTCTTCCCCGTCTCGCTGTCCCCCGTGAAATCGAGGATCGTCGTGTGGAGGAACGTCGCCGCGACGAGCAGCACGTAGGGAAGCGAACGCGTCGCCGCCGCCGAAAGCGACGGATCGAACACGCCGAACCCGAGGACGAACGCAATCCCGCCGTAACCGATCGCGTTGGCGAGGAGATCGAGGACTGGACGTGCGCAGAGCCTGAGCGGCGGCAGAGAGTACGCGAACGAGAGGGCGAGGGCGATGACGAGAGGCGGCCTCGCCGCGCCGGCAGTCCTGTGGTAGGCAAACGACGCGGCGAGGAACGCCAAAGCCGCAATCAGAATCAGCGTGCGTGCGGTGAATATTCCCCTCGACAGGAAAAGGCACTTGTTGTTCTTCTCATCGGATTCCGTATCGAAAATTTGATTGAGAACATACGCGGTCACGAGGATCGCCGTGAGGGAGAGCGCCGTAACCGGAGAGGGGAACGCTCCCTGGAGCGATGCGCCGGGTCTCGCGGCCGCCGCCCCGATGAGGTAGAAGCTCCACGCGGGAATGAGGATCACGGGACGCAACACGAAAAGAAAATCGCATATTCGAAGGATGGCGGCCAAGACTCGATCGGTTCCAGGGCTCGGGACGTTCGGTGAGAGCGAGGCGCGGAATCTCCGCATGCCGGAATGGTCACAGCAGAATATAACGGTCCCCTCGAGGCGTCAAATAGTATCTGAACGCGTGCTTCTTCGCGCGCTCGAGGACTTCTTCGGGGATGAACCCGCGCTCGTTCAAGCGGCCGAGATCGGCGGGGTAGGACCCGAGCTCGGCCCTGTACACCTCGAGGTACCAGCGAAGCTCGTCCTCGGCCTGGTTCCGTTCTCTCGAGGGGATCGTCGCCGCTGCGCTGCGAACCGTTGCGCCCGCCGCTATGCGATCGGGGATGTGCAGGATGCTGCGCGCGCCCCAGAGCGTGCACACAACGAAGACGACCGCCGCCGCGACGAGGGGTAAGGGGTTCGGTCTCTGCCTGTCGCGGAACCGCTTGACGGCGGGCACCGCACTCTCGGGCGCCTGCGCAGGAAACTCGCGCGCTTCGACGTCGATGAGATTTTTCTCCTTGAGCTGCTTGAGGACTTCGAACGTCTCGAAGCGAGGCATCTTCGCGTGCGCGACGAGATCGTCGATCGTCTTGCCGCCGGAGAGCGCCTCCATGAACGCCTTCTCGGCCGGTGTTAATCCTTCCTCGCCGCCCGACTCGGGGCGCGTCCGGACGGTCGCCTCGCCGTCCGGGAAATCCTTGAGCAAGAGGGGGAATTCGTCGATCCGACGCATGCTCTCCATGAGCAGCCCCTCGACTCCGACGTCTGCGAGAACCTTCACGCCGCTCGTCATCACGGATCCCGGGATGAATCTGTAGCTGCACTGTTCCCACGTGAGGATGTCGTGCACCGTTTCCTGGATATGGGTCCGGCAGTGGGCGGCGAGGGCCTCCTCGCTGAAAACGCCTTCGGAGAGGATCACATCCGTGAAATCCATCTTCGACTGGGAGCTGACTTCGGTCAGGCGCGCGATTTCTTCCCTGGGGATGATCCCGTAGCGCGCGAGGTAGTCCTTCAGAGGATCCCGGGCGCTCCGGCGCCTGTCGCGCGTGGAAACGATCCTGCCGTCGCGGAAGAACAAATTGGTCGAGCTCGACTGCCGCGTGACGGAGAGCATTCCGGATTTCTGCTGGACGGCGATCAGCTGGAGGATCTCCGAGAGACCGAATGCCGTGAGGTTTCCTTCCAGAGACATGCCTTCACCTCCGCTACGCGGCGTTGTTCGTTTGCGGTTCTTCGCCGACCGGACCGGTTGCGGGCCCGGCGCTCGACCGGCGGCGCTGGGGCGTGTGCGTCGAACTCGGTTTCGAGGACGCGGAGAGCGCGTACGCCGCGACGATGCCCGCTATCGCGGCGACGACCCGCCACAGAGGCGCGTGCGCGCCGGCCGCAGCAGGATCTCGCAAGACGGACCCTCCCGTCAGGAGGTAGACGACCGAGATGGAGAAGACGAGAGCGACGGACACGCCTCTCGCAATGTGTCCGTAGCCGACGTCTCGCACGCCGGGGAGCACTATCGACGTGAACTTCGCCGATCTCCTCCTGCGGACGAGCGTGCTCTGGCGTCTCTGGCGCAGGAGCGCCTCGACGACCTTCTCCGACGATACGGACTCTATGGTTTTCGCGCATTCGCGGCACAGGCTCATCTCTCGCTCTTCGCTGCAGCAGGCGCTGCACGTGAGCTTCCCGCAGTTGGAGCACTGAAACGTCCACGCCCCCGGCTTCATCAGGCGGGAGAGGATCACGGCGATCCCCAGCGTGACGAGGACGATCACCGCGCCCGCTCGCCGGGGAAGCCAGGGAAAGATCCCGCGTCCTTCGGCGACGCGGCTTTCGTCCATGGCCTTCGACTCGGCGATCGCGAGATGCCACAGCTCTTCGTCGGAAAACAGTTTCGGCAATACCGACGCTGCCTCGAACGCTTCCTCGGCGTAGCGGGTCTTTTCCCTCTCGACGCCGGCCCCGGCGAGATGGAGGGACCGGGACGCCTCTTTCATGAGCAGCGATTTGATGTACGCCTGGGCGAGATTGTACTGGCAGATCGAATCCCGGGGGTCGATCGTCTCCGCCTTGCGATAGCCCTGAAGAGCTTTCTCGTAGTCGGATTGGAGAAAATGAACGTTTCCGAGATTGATGTATCCCATGGTCTGTTCGGGGCTGAGGGAAAGCGCCTTGAAGAGACGATCCGACGCGTCGTAGTAGCGTTTCTCTTTCATGTACAGAAGCCCCAGCGCGAGATTCTTCTCCGTCTC